>CAYVKQ010000071.1:1463-11776 GCA_964451945.1 uncultured Lentisphaerales bacterium | reverse complement strand
TCCGGTTGCAGTCGATGCAGCGGATGCACTGCTCGCGCGTCTTGCCGTTGCCGACCGCTCCGCCGGTGGTGTGCAACGTAAACCCACCGCCCGGGGAGCCCTGGTCGAGCGCGCGCCAGACCAGGTCGCGCAGCGAAGCGAGTGTGAAGTCGGAGAGATGGAAGGCCTGCGACGGGATATTGCCCGAGAGCAGCATCCGCCGGCCGACGCGCCGTTTGGCGTCCGCCAGATCGTTGTCACCGTAGGGCGGCGGCTCCAGCGGCTCGACACCGTCGATCCCCATATCGGCGAACCGTTCGAGATAGGCGCCGCTGTTGCCGTGGCAGTGCGCCCGGTGCCGTCCGCCGACCGCGTGCACGGCGTCGTTCACCCGGCGGTCACAGGGGAAAACCAGACGGTCGAAGTGGGCCATTCCCAGCCACGGCGGAATCAGCATCTCCAGCGCGTAGGTCATGAAAACGAAGGGATCGGCGAGTTCCGCACCCTTGGCCGCCAGCAGCGAAGCGACGATCTGCTCCGTGCACGCCTCCAGGTAGCGGAGCACCAGCCCTTCCTCGGTCAGCAGCCACGCATAGGCTTCGGCCATGTTGCTGTTGCGCACCAGTGTGCCCAGCGGGTGGAACAGCCCCGTGCAGGGAAGGCCGCGCTCGCCGACGTCGCGGCAGCCGCGGTTGTAGGCTTCCCGGTCGAAGGGGCGGATCTGGCGCTTGGCGGTTGCGAGGCGGGTGAAATCCTCCAGCGTCTCGATGTACCGCTTCTCCCAGTGATAGTCGTTCGGGTCACCGTCGCCGTGAAAATGCTTCGTGACGGCGGTGAAGGCGCCGACGGCCGTCCGCTGCCGCCGCCGGATCCGCCTGAAGGCGCCGGGGACATCCTCGATCACCTCCTCGTCATACACCGCGTCCAGCCCCATGAACCCCCAGTCAAAACCGGGAACATGGCAGAAATTGGACGCTTCGTTCTCCTGGAACGCGACAATTTCGTCAGCGCCGGGAAGTCCCCGCGCCGGCGGGTACAGCTGCATCTCGATCGGCACCCGGTCGGGCTCGGCAAAGCGCCAAGCCGTCCGCAAGCGTTCTTTTGCGGTCATCCGTTTTACCTACCTCCAGCGACACCGATTCTGCAGCCACAACCCGCATCCGCACCGGCCTTGCCCCATGGACATTCATTGGTTGCCATGCGTGGATATTTGCCATCATAGCAGAAAATCCGGACCGACGTGAACTGCTGTCGCGGCTCGACTAAGTCGAACAGATAGGCGATAATGACAAACAACGACCCTTAAAAGGCATTCGACCATGTACAACACGTTCGCGGCAGACCGGGAGTATCTGCTGAAGAAGTTTCAAGCCCCCGTGTTCGATCCCGGAACCGGGCTTGACGAAGCGGCCCTGCACGAGCGGTTGGAGGCGGTCTGGAACAGCCGCGGCGACCGGCCCCACCCCGTGGTCAAGGCGGAACTCTTCGCCTGCGTCGCCGACCATGTGCGCATCGACGTCTCGCCGCACGACTGGTATCCCGGGTTCGGCTGCTGGAACCGCCACCGCCGCCCCCTCGCCGAATACACGGGGCGCTGGGCCGCCGAACTGGACGCTCGCGGCGAACTCTACGGCGAGGCGTTCCGGCGCCTCAACGAAACGGCCGCTTCGCGGATGTGGATCGACTTCGACCACTCCGTCCCGCAATGGGACGATATTCTCGAACTCGGCTTTCCCGGCATGCTCGCACGCGCCGAGCTGTTCCGCCGCCTCCACCGGACCCGCGGCACGCTGACGCCCGAAACGGAGGCGTTTTTCGACGGCATCCGCATCACCCTGGAGGCCTGCATCCGGCTGATCACGCGCCTGCGCGACCACGCCCGGCGCACGGCCGCGGGCAACCCGCGCGTGCTGGCCGTGGCGGAGTGCCTCGACAGCCTGCTCGCCGGCCCGCCGCGGACGACCTACGAAGCGCTCATGTTCGACTGGCTCGTCTTCTTCTTCGGCGAGCACATCGACCGCACACAGGTCCGCTCGCTCGGCAACCTCGACCGCCTGCTCTTCCCGTTCTACCAGCGCGATCTGGCCTCCGGGCGCTACACGGATGGGCACATCCGCGAGGTTGTCCGCTACTTCCTCATGCAGTTCGCCTCCATCAACAACTACTGGGGGCACCCGTTCTACTTCGGCGGCACCAAAGCCGATGGGACAAGCGAGATCAATCCGGTGTCCCACCTGATCCTCGATGTGTTCGACGATCTGGGCATCGTGTCGCCCAAACTGCAGATCAAGGTCTCGCCCAACACACCGCGCGACTTTGTCGACAAGGCGCTCGACATGATCCGGCGCGGCCACTCCTCGATCGTCTTCTGCAACGAGCCGGGGATGATGCGCGTCCTGCGCGCCAACGGGGCCACGGCGGAGGAGGCTCGAACCTGCTTCATCTCCGGCTGCTACGAATTCGGCGCCTACGGCAAAGGCAACGGCACCGGCGTCGGCCACGTGAACCTGCCCAAGCTGCTCGAACTGCTGTTCAACGACGGCGCCGATCCGCGCACCGGCGTCCGCTACGCCGCGGATACGCGGCTGGAGGAGATCACGAGTTTCGAGGAGTTCTACGCCGCCTACCTGGAACAGATCCGCTTCGCCGTCGATCGCACTGTCGAGGCGGCCAATCTGTTCGAGCGTCATCTCCAGCAGATCAACCCCACCAACATCTTTTCCGCCACCTGCGAATACAGCCTCCAGTCGGGACGCGACGCCTTCGCCAACGGGCTCAAATACAACAATTCAGGCATTCTCTACATCGGCATCGGCACCGCCGTCGACGCCCTCATGGCGGTCCAGACGTTCGTCTTCGAGCGCTCCGCGGTCCCGCTGGACGGTCTGAAGCGGGCGCTGGCGGAGAACTGGGCCGGCGACGAAAAGCTCCGGCTCCGCATCCGCAAGTCGGAGCGGAAGCACGGCAACGGCGACGCCGCAACCGACGCACTGCTTGTCCGCTTCGCCGGCGACCTGGGCGCGATGGTCAACGGCCGCCCCAACGCCCGCGGCGGGGTCTTCCGGGCATCCTCCCATCCCGCGCGGCAGTTCATCGATCTCGGCGCGCTCACCGGCGCCACGCCCGACGGGCGCCGCGCCGGCGAGGAGTTCGCCAAGAACATGTCGCCCACGCCGGGCATGGACCGCCGTGGCGCCACGGCGTTGATCCGCTCGGTCACGAGCGTCGACTCCCTCCTCTTCCCGGGCGACTTCTGCCTCGACCTGATGCTGATCCCGGCAGCGGTCGGCGGCGACGAGGGCCTGGCCGCGATGCGCGGTCTGCTCGAAACCTATTTCAGCGGCAACGGGCTTGCGCTGAACATCAACGTCTTCGACGCGGCGGAGCTGGAGAAGGCGATCGCCCATCCCGAGGCGTACGAGAGTCTCCAGGTGCGCGTCTGCGGCTGGAACGTCCGCTTCAACGACATGGTCCTCCCCGAGAAACGCGCCTATGTCGAACGGGCGAAACACCTCTCTGCCATCGGATGATGAACCCCTCCCTCACGCTCGCACACACCGCTTCGCTCTCCGCGCCCTGGACCGACGTCAAGCGCTTCGCCGTCCATGACGGTCCCGGCATCCGCACGACACTGTTCTTGAAAGGGTGCACGCTGCGCTGTCCCTGGTGCCATAACCCGGAGACGTACGAAGCAACGCCGCGCCTGGCCTATTTCGCGCACACCTGCCTCCACTGCGGCGAATGCGTCGGTGCGTGTCCGCACGGCTGCCACGCGATGGTCGACGGGCGCCACGTCTTCGACCGCGCCCGCTGCACCGGCTGCGGTCACTGCGTGGACGCCTGCCTCGGTTCGGCGCTGCGCCTCTACGGACGCATCGTCACGGTGGACGAAGCCGTGGCATGGCTGCTGGAGGACCGCGCGTTCTATGCCGCTTCGGGCGGCGGCGCCACGCTCTCCGGCGGCGAACCGCTCACCCATGCCGCTTTCTGCCGCGCCGTGCTGTCGCGCCTCCGCGCGGCGGGTGCCGACACGGCCGTCGATACGTGCGGCAATGTACCGCGCCAGGCTTTCGAGGCCGTCCTTCCTTTCACCGACCGTTTTCTCTTCGACCTCAAGGCGGCGGACGACGCGTTGCACAAGCGCCTGACCGGTTGCGGCAACGGCCGGATTCTGGGAAACCTCCAGTTTCTTTCCGATTCCGGCAAACCGGTGGAGGTGCGCATGATTCTCGTGCCGCAGCACAACCTGGCGGCGGCCGACATCGACAAAGCGGGAGAACGGTTGCGCGGCCTGCGCACGCTCACCGGCGTGAAGCTGCTCGCCTACCATGATCTGGCCCGCAGCAAGTTCGCCGCGCTGGGTCTGCCGGACACCATGCCGAACGTTCCGCCGCCCGACGCCGCCGTCCTGCGCAGCGTCGCCGATCGCTTGCGGAGCCTCCTGCCCGGCGGCATCCCGGTCACGCATTGATGTCGCGCAGGAGGCTGCGGACGATTCGCTCGCCTCGCCGCAACGGATACCCGTTCAGAGCCCGAGCACGCGGATCGCGTTTTCTCGGGCGACCTTCTGAAAGACCGTTTCCGGAATCTTGCCGCTTTGGCGCAGTTCCAGCAGAAAATCGACCAGCGGCGTCGGCGTGTCGGGCGCGCAGATGTCGGTTCCGAACAGGAGACGGTCCTGGAACTCGTTCAGAAAACAGACGGCGAAGGCGGGATCGCGTTTGAGCGCATTGCAGCCGCTGCCGGCGGAGAGATCGCCGTGCAGGTTCGGGTACTGGCGGAACAGTTTGGGAACGACGCCCTCCTCGTCGATCGGGTACTGGGGATAGTGAAAACGGTCGGCTGGTTTCCGCAGCCGCCCCATTTCGGCCCAGAATGTCTGCGAGTGCGCGAGGAAGTTCAGTTTCGGGAAGCGTCCCAGACTGCATTCGAGCTGCGGCAGGCCCGGGTCGTCGTACAGTCCGTAGATGCCGCCGATACGCGCGGCGAGGTGGAAGGTCAGCGGGAAACCGGTCCGTTCGACGTGACGGAATAGATTCTGCACCAGCGGATCGCTGATCGCCAGATTGGGTGTCACTTCGCCGATTCCCTTATATCCCTGGTCGCGGTAGAAATCGAGAATCTCGCCCAGCGGCGCGTCGCACGAGTTGGTCACCGCCCGCGGATCGACATTGCAGAACGGAATGAAACGTCCCGGGTACTGCTTGCAGACCTCCATGATCTCCTCGTTGGACTGCGGCACATACGAGCACTCCGGGCTCACTCCCGGTAGCAGCACCGCCGACTCGACGCCGATCGGCTCGTAGCGCGCCAGCAACTGCCCGGGCGTGGCGTAGGCTTGCTTCCCGCCGTGAGGCGGTCCGGGGATGACGCGGGTATGGACATGGATATCGATGAACATGGCTTTCACTCCGGATGGACGTTTAGCACCCGCACATCCCAAGGCGCAAGTGTGACACGGAACCGGCTCAGTTGTCCAGCCGTCACACGGGCCGCGCCGCCGATGGTCACCGCGCGCGCGCCTTCGGATCCCGCCTGGCGCACCCGGTAGATCCCTTCCGGTACATAGACGCCGGCATCGACCGTCACCGGCCGCTCGGTCCAGTTGATCAGCGCCAGGAATTTCTCCTGCGCGCCCCGTTCCAGCAGGGCGGCCTCGACGTCGTTGCCGTAGGCGTTCAGGAACAGCGGCTTGTTGGCGCCCAGCAGGCGGTCGAGCGTGCCAGCGAACCCGCGGTTGAAGGCGGCGTACTGACCGACCCGCGGCAGGTCGTCGGCCGCGTAGACGACCCGTTCCGACGCCGGCAGCGCGTCGAAGAGCGGCGCCGCATGCGGCTCGCCCCACTCGTCGGTTTCGCCCTTTTTGTCGAAGACCACGATCGCCTTGCCGGCCGCGGCGGCCCGCGCGACCGCGTCGAACGCGCCGCGGCTGACGCTGTAGGGGAACGGCAGGATCAGCAGATCGTAGGCGCCGAGCCGTTCGTCCAGTTCGCCGGGATGGTCGAGATAGACCACATCGAAGGGGTAGCCCTCGGTCAGCAGCGATTCGACCACCGCCTTGAAGCAGAGGTGGCCGCGCGTCTGGTCCAGGGGATCGCTCCCTTCGCGGTGGCGTTGGCGGATCTGCCACCAATCCTCGGCGGCGCGCGAACGGAGCACCGCGATGCTCTTGGGCGTCCCGGCCTCGGCGAGCCCCCAGGCGCTGAGCGTCTCCAGAATGGCGAACGACCGCTGCACCTGTTTCTCGTAGCCGTCGCGGAAGATCCAGTTGTAGCGCCAGAACAGCGGCATCCCGCCGCCATGCATCACCGAGCTGATCGGCGAAGCGAGCATGTAGACGGGCGGAAAGTGCAGGTAGAAGCCGGACTGCTTCACCGGGTCGGCGGCCCAGGGACAGTTGTGCAGCGAGACGGTCTTGCGGTCGGGACGGCCGCCGGCGCTGACCTTGGCCGAGAGGGCGGTGATGTAGTGACCCAACTGCGCGAAGGAGAGATAGGAATTGGCGCGCGAATAGTCGATCCCGGCGCGGCGCGCCACGATGTCCTCGGCGATGCCCACCCCCACACGGTCGTTCCACAGGGTTCCGAGCGTCAGGTGGACCGGAGACTTCGTGAGCACCTGCGGATCGAGTGTTTTGGCGACGCGCGCCGCCTCGCCCAGGTAGTTCGCGAACTCCTCGTAGGCGAAGACGATCCACTTGCGGAACGCGAGGGTGTCCTCGGGCTGCTGCGGGACGTCCAGGCCGTATCGCTCCTTGAACGCGGCGCGCGTCACGTCGTCGGCGCCGCGGGGATTGCCCAGCGCGCGCCACTGCTGTTCGTCGAAACCGATGCCCGCGCCGGCGACGCCTGAACGGACCTGTTCGCGCACGATCCCCTTGAGGTATTCGCGGCTGTGGCGCGGGACATAGGGGGCCGGCTCGGAGGTGACCTCGTTCGCGGGAAACGCCTCCAGCGGCTTGGGGTAGGCGACGCGCGTCATGGTCAGCAGGCGGATTCCCTCGGCGCGGAACGCCTCCGCCACCGGCGCCAGGATGTTGTTGGTCCAGCCGTATCGCTCGTACGCGCTCGGCCACAGGAGGTCCGACTCATAGGTCCCCTTGCCGCGGACGGCGTTGAACTTCCGCGGTGGCCACAGGTTCACGGTGTTGGCGTGGTGCTCGCGCAGACTGGCGATGAAATTGGTGAACGCGGGAAATTCGCGCAGCGGGGGGCGTTTGGCGTCGGCCATGTCGATCCAGCCGTCGAGGTTGAACATCCACGGCTCGATGTGGAATCCGCGCGGGATCTGCCGCTCGGCCGGCGCCGCGGCAACGTCGAGCGCCTCCGCCGCCTCGGCCAGGGGAACGCCCCGCGCCAGGCGCTTGCCGGCCATGACTTCATAGGGATGCGGCGGCTGGAACGGCCACCACGGCCGCGGTGCCAGAATCTGGAAATCGTATACCTGCGTGTTGTTGCCCAGATCGACGAGCCGCACGCCCCACGCCTTCACCGGCGGCTGCACATTCACCGCTACCGTGGTGCGAGCCACCCAGGTGCCGCCGGTGTTGAAGACTTGACCCGCGAGATCGAGCGCCAGCAGGCGGTCATACGCGCCCGCGCCGGTGGTGTCGGCCAGCAGCGCCCACCTTGGATAGGGCGAATTCCAGCGTACCTGCGCGACCGGCTGCGGTTTGGCGAAACGGAAGGAGTAGCGCGCGGCGGCGGCAGGCACGCCCGACTCGGGGCGGGAGAGGGTGCGGAAGTGCGGGTCGGGATCCACTACGTTGCGCGTCATCGCCATGTAGGGAGTGACCTCCCGCTCGGCCAGGGGTGCGACGTTGACCAGATCGCCACGCACCTCCGGCCCCGCCTCGTACAGCCACACCTCGGGCAGCATGCCGCCGCTCCGGCGCACGCCGGGGAGTTGTCCGTCGGCCGCAACCGACGCGGTCAGCTTCAGCCCCACATCAGCCGCAATCTCGCCTTGGCGCGCGACGTCGGACCAGATCTCGGCGCCGCCGTCCAGCGCCGCCGCGGCACCGAGGCCGAGGTGCAGGCCGCCGTCGGCCACCAGCGTCGCGCCGCGGACCGTGATCCGCGCCCCTTCGGCGACGATCAGTTTGCCGCCGAGGACCACGCCGTTCGTGACCACCGGATAGTGCGCACACCCCGCCGGAATCTCGACGTCGCGCTTCTCGCCGGCCGCTGGCGCGGCATTTTCCGTCCAGTTGCCGGGCGCCTCCCACGCAACGGGAGCGGCCGCGTCCCCGCCCTTCCAGACCCAGGGATCGGCGGCTTGGGCGATCATTGCCCAACCGGACACCGCGGCCACCGCGACAACGACCCTTGCACACTGTTTGCTACGCATGGTTTTCCTTCCTTTCCTCGTTATCCGTTCCTGTCATACCTTTTCACCTACCGCTCAACCGCCAGCGGCGGACGGTGTGCGACAATCGTCTCTACCGGCACGGCGCCGTCGCCGTCGGGGAGAATCTCAAGGGTGTGGCGGCCGGGACGCAGGCACTGAGCCAGCGTGACATGGCTGCCGGCGGGGGCGGCCCGGTACACATCCGCCCCGTGGAGCAGCGACCGCCAGGTGAATGTCACGCCAACCATCCCCGGCGACGGCGAGGCGGCCCAGCTCTCCGGCTCGATCACGACGCGTCCGGAATCCGAGACAAAGCGGTTCCGGTTTTCGCCGACCCCGTCCTTGCCGGTCACCGTCCCCTCGACCTCGAAACGGAAAAACGCCTCTTCCCGCGGGACGTCCTTGCCGGCGTGAGCCTCGATCACGCGGCAGGTCCACTCTTCCTCCACGCGCGGCGCCTCGCTTCCGACCTTGCGGAGATAGGGAATTGACCAGTACCCGGGATGCAGGCTCTGCACGCGCGTGAAGGCGTACAGCTCCGGGATCTGCGACGGCGGCCTGCCGTCGATCAGGATGCGGGCGGCACCGGCCTTTTCGCCGGCGGGAAGCGCGCCGGCGACGAGGTCGACGCGGTTGCCTTCGAAGACCATGCGGATGCGTCCGCGCCGTCCGGGTCGGACGGGGAGCGTGGCGACCGTTTCAGACCAGTGGTTGCTGAAGGCCGGGACGTACTGGAAATGGCGGGCGACGAGTTGCGCCATCAGCTCGCAGCCGGCGGCGTTGAGATGGACGCCGTCGCTGCGCAGCGCGTCGTCCCGCAACCCGTATTGCGCGAGGTAGTGGCCCCACTGATCGCTGACCTCGGCCACTTCGCAGCCATAGGCCGCACCGATCTCGCGCACGGCGCGGTTGTCGGCCAGGCGGTAGTCGTGGCCGCTGACGTGGTGGTTCATCAGCAGGATCTCCGCCGTCGTGCGCGAACGGAGGTTGCGCACCATCGTTTCGAGACTGCCGTCCTTGTACATCTCATACGCGCGTAGCACGACCAGGTCGGGGTATTCGGGAAACAGGTCGGCCTCGGCGGTTTGCAGCAGCACCGGCATCGTGTGGCCGCCGATCGAGCGGTTCATCACCCGCAGGTCGGCGTGCGGGAAGCGTTCCCGCAGCTCGCGCGCCACCGACCACCACCAGTGCTGCGCCGTGATCGACTGCCCGTAGAAGACGATCGTCACCGGATGGCGGTTTGCGGGCGAGCTCTCCGTCAGCAGGCGCATGGTCCGCGGGAGGCGCGCGCCGAGGGACGGCCCGTGTCCGTGGTGGCGCAGCAGCGACACCGATTCGGGAATCAGCGCCATGTCGAGCGTGCCGGCCTGGCGTTCGCCGACCAGGAGCCGCGTCACCTCGTTCGTCGGGCGCGCCGTCACCGCGCGGGAGGAGGCGAAGAGCGTTGCCAGGGCGCGCCCGCCCGCCGCCTCGAACACCCCGCGCGCCAGGGGTGCGCCGCCGCCCCGGATCACGACGGTCTCGCCCGTGTACGCCGCGGGCGCCGCGACCTGGATGCGGACCTCGCCGGGACGGTCCGAGGCGTAGGCCAGCCATGCCGCGGCGTCGACGGGGGCGGAGGGTGCATCTGCCAGGCGCAGGCTGTGGAGCGCCGTTGTGTTGAGGATGGCGGAGACCTCCGGGTACCAGCGCGCCGCGGCCAGCTCGCCCTGGAGCAGCACGTCCTCGCGCGCATCGACATCGTTGACATAGACGTTGAATCCGCAAACGGCGCCGACTTGCGGCTTCACCCCGACCTGTGTCCACGGCAGGCGGAGTTCCATGCGGTAGCCGCCGGGGACGAGCGTCCGCGCCGCCTCGACCGCCGGCGCCACCGCCTGGTACTCCTCGCGGCGGTCGGGCTCGGTGACCTCGTCGTCGCGCAGGCGCAGCGCGATGTCCTCGGCATGCGTCATGGGCTCGACGCCGGTGGTGTCGACGGC
>CAYVKQ010000071.1:0-1453 GCA_964451945.1 uncultured Lentisphaerales bacterium | reverse complement strand
GCGCCGCGTCCCGGCGCCGGTCGTTGATCGACGTGCGCAGCTCGGGGAAGCGCGGGTCGAGCCCCGGCGACACCGTCATGCCGACCAACTCGCCGCCGCCGCGCCGGTCGGCGAGGAACAGCTCCACGCAATCGCCGCGGTAGAGCGAAAAGGTCTGCTCATGCTCGACGCCCGCCTGGTCGCGCACGTCGATCAGGGCCAGCAACCCCGCCGCGTCCCACGCCAGGCGCATGCGGACGTCGAAGTCCTCCACGGGACGCCAGCCGCATCCCAGCAGGGCCAAGGTGTTCACCCGGAACCCCGCTTCGCCCCAGTCGTCCGCCCGGCCGTCGACGACCACGCCGTCGAGCCGCGGGATGTCGTAGGTCTCCGTCATGCGGTCGTAGGCTCCCGCGACGCCGATCACACTGGCCAGCGCCAGCATGCGTATGCACGTGCGGAACAACATTCCACGTCTCTGTATCATCCTCGCGCCTCGCCTAGACCCTAAAGTTGAGATTTCGATTCCGAGCACGATATGCCCCCGGTCGCCGGCAGTCCGCCCGAGCGGTTGGGTGCGTCCGCCCAGTATGTCAACACCGCGCCGGTCCGGGTGTGCGTCGCCGCCGCCGCGCCGCGGTCGCACAGGAGCGCCGCCGCCGTGATCGAAATTCCAAGCCATCCCGTCGCCTGCTTCATGGTACACCTCCTGTGTGCAGGGCATGTACGTGTGTGCGGCCGATCTTGTTTGTACAAGTGAAACCAGTTTATATCGTATACGTTACGCGGTCAAGCGCGCCGGTGACGAAAACGGCAAGAAGACCTTGCGACATCTGGTCAATCAGTCGGCCGCGGGCAGGGGGCCGGCGAGTGTTTCGAAGTCGCTGAGCGTCGAGGTGTCGCCCGAGCAGATCTGCTCCTTGAGCATGCGCACGCGCGGCAGGCGTTCCCCCAGCCACCGTCTGGCGACGGCGAGCTTCTTGGGGCTCGCGGCGGCGTGGTCGCAGAAGAGCGCCGCCACGACGAGGTCGATCGCCAGGTCGACGAGCTTGCGGGCGTAGAGGTCGCGGTAGGCGTTGCCCGCGGTCTGCGCCTTGACGCAGGCGACTGCTTCGCCCAGCAGCGCCAGCTCTTCGCGGATGCGGACCACGAGCGTCTCGATCTCGTGCGGCCAGACGCGCCCGCCCAGGATCTCGTGCACGATCTCGGCGGCGGCGCCGCTGGCGACGCCGGCGACGGCCGCCACGACCTGCAACTGGCTGGTTCCCTCGTAGATGGTGGTGATGCGGCTGTCGCGCAGGTGGCGCTCGACGGCGTAGTCCTTCATGTAGCCGCTGCCGCCCAGCACCGCCAGGGCGCTGTTGGAGACGCGCATCGACATTTCCGAGGAGTAGTACTTGGCCATTGGCGTGAGCACCTTGTTGAACGCCTTGAATCTGCGTTCCTCGGCGCGCAGGCGCTTGAGTTCGTCGGC
>CAYVKQ010000070.1:0-11821 GCA_964451945.1 uncultured Lentisphaerales bacterium | reverse complement strand
CCCGGCCAGCCTTTTTTTTACTCTGCCCGTGGGTTGAGCCTATGGGATGCTAGTGTATGCATTTGTATTGAAGAGGTCGCTTCAAAATGACAGACTGCCAGGCAATCCTTGCCGCCGCGGCTGCGGGTCGGGTCGCCGTGCTGGGCGCGGGCGTCAGCGGCATGGCCGCGGCCCGTCTCGTGCGGACGCGCGGCGGCGCGGCGCTCGTGCTCGACGAGGCGCCGGCGCCGGCCGACCCCGCCGCGTTGCGGGTGTTGCGCGAATGCGGCGCCGACTACCACTCCGGCGGCGGCCCCTTGCCCGCCGGGCCGTTCAGCCTGTGCGTGGCGAGTCCGGCGTTCGCGCCGGAGCACCGCTGGCTGGCCGCGTGCCGCGCGCGCGGCGTGCCGGTGGTGTCGGAACTGGAGCTGGGCGCCTGCCACTGGCGGGGGCGTGCGCTGGCGGTGACCGGCAGCAAGGGGAAAAGCTCGCTGGTGAAGCTGTGCGCCGACACCCTCGGCGCGGCCGGGGTCGCCGCCGCGCCCGGCGGCAACTACGGCGTGCCGCTGTGTGCCCTGGCGCTGGACGCGCCGCGCCTGCGCTGGGCGGTGGTCGAGGTCAGCTCGTTCCAGATGGAACACACGTCGCTCTTCGCTCCCGAGGTGGCGGTGTTGCTGAATGTCCAGCCCGACCACCTCGACCGGCACGGCACGTGCGACGCCTACCGCGCGCTCAAGGAGCGGCTGTTCGCGCGCCAGACGCCGCAGGCCGCGGCGATCCTTCCCGCCGGCCACGAGGCGTGCCACGGGCCGGTGGCCACGGCCGCCCGCAAGCAGACATTCGGTGCCGGCCCCGGAGCCGACTGGCGTTATGCCGCCGGCGCCGTGACCGGTCCGGGCGGGTGGAGAGTCGGTCTGGACGGTTCGTGGTTCGACAACCCCGTCCTCGGCCTCGCCGCCGCCGCCGCCTGTGCCGCGCTCGCGGCGTGCGGCCTGGAGGCGCCGGCCGTCGCCGCCGGCCTGCGCGCCTTCGCGCCGCTGCCCCACCGGATGCAGACCGTCGCCGAACGGGACGGTGTCCGCTTTATCGACGACTCCAAGGCGACCAGTCTCGCGGCCACGGGCGCGGCGCTGCGGATGGCCGGGCGTCCCGTGCGCTTGATCGCGGGGGGACGCTTGAAGGAGCGCGATCTCGGCGTCATAAAAGAGTTGCTGACAAAGCACGTCCGCAAGGGTTATCTTATTGGCGAATGCGCGTGCCAGATGAGGGACGCGTGGCGGGAAGCCATCCCGTGCGAGGTCTGCGAGACGATCGACAGGGCCGTCGCGCGGGCGGCCGACGAGGCGGTTGCGGGCGAAGCCGTGCTGCTCTCGCCGGGAACTGCGAGTTTCGACCAATTTGGGAGTTATCACGAACGAGGCGAACGGTTCGCCCAAGCGGCCCGCCAGGTGGCGGCGAGCGCGGCGCGGACGGCAAGCCGGACGGAGGACATGCGATGAAGGTGACGCGGAAATGTTTGACAAAGTGGGCATTCGGAATTCCCGCGCTGGCGGGTGTCTGCCTGGTGCAGGGCTGCGGATTGCTGGGCCCGAAAGAGTCGGCGACCGCCGATGCTGACGTTGCTCCCGGACCCGAGCCGCTGCCGGTCGAAGAGGTCGTCCTGGAGCCGGTCGAGTTGCCGCCCGTGCCGATCAGCACTCCCTACACCGTGGCCAAAGGCGACACCCTGACCGGCATCGCCGCGCAATTCGGCCTGCGCTGGCAGGACGTGGCAGCGGTCAACCCCGGGCTCAACGCCAACAAACTCCGGATCGGGCAGGTGATTCAGCTTCCCGGCCAGATCGATCTCGCCGACAAACGTGCGGTGAGGCGCGCGACCGCGCCCGCCGTTGCCGCTGCACAGGCCGGCAAAACGGTAATGTACAAGGTTCAGAACGGGGATTCGCTTTCGACGATCGCCTACCGCTACGGTGTCAAGGTCAATGCGCTCAAGGCGGCGAACAACCTGACTTCCGACGTGATCCGCGCCGGCAAGACGCTGAAGATCGTCAACCCGACGAAATCGGGTGCCGCGCCGGTCCGCACCGCCGTCAAGCAGACGACCGTCAAGGCGCCGGCGGTGACCGCTCCGGCCAAGCCCGCCGTGAAGCCTGCGGTGACCACGCCTGCGGTGACGGTCACGCCCGTGGCGGAGCCCGCGCCCGCGCCCGCACCCGCGCCGGCCGTGACCGAGACGCCTGCTGCCCCCGTGGCGCCGCCGCCGCCCGCTCCGGCCGCCACGCTGGAACCCGCGGCGCCGCCCGCGCCCCCGGCCGAGGCGGCCGCCCCTGCGGAACCGGCGTTCCGCAGCTACACGGTGCGCGAGGACGAAGATCTCTTCGCCGTGGCCATCCGCTGGGGGGTCAGCCCCAACGAGATCAAGACCCTGAACGGACTCACGGGGAACGACCTGAAACCCGGAACGACCATCAAAATCCCCCTGCCCGCGAAACAGCCGTAACCGCGGGAGGGTGCAGACCCATGCGCAAAGTGTTGACAACTTTGTGCCTGGCGGTTCTTACGCTCGTTGTTTCCGGGCTGCTCTGTGTGGCCACTTCCAGTTCGGTGCGGGGTGTCGCGTTGCGCGGCAGCCCGCATTTCTTTTGGACCCGTCAGGTGATTTGGTGTGCGATGGGCGCGCTGTGCGCGCTCGTCGCCGCCCGTGTGGACTACCACATCTGGCGGCGCCGCGAAGCCCAGGCGGCGCTGTTTGCCTGCGTGGTCGTGTCGCTCGCGCTGGTGCTGGTGCCGGGGATCGGCGAGATGGTCAAAGGGAGCCGCCGCTGGATCCGCCTTCCGTTCTTCTCGGTTCAGCCCAGCGAGTTCGTCAAGATCGCCGTGGTGATCCTGATGGCGGCCTGGATGGACGCCATCGGCTGGCGCGCGAAGCGGTTCGTCAAGGGGTTCTGCATCCCCTGCGCCGCGCTGGCGGTTGTGCTCGGGCTGCTCATGGCGGAGCCTGATTTCGGTGCGACGGTGGTGACGGGGGCGCTGGCCGGCTGCATCCTCTTTGCCGCGGGTGTGCGGCTGGTCTATCTCGTCAGCAGCCTGCTCCTCGCGGCGGCGGGGTTCGCGGCGATGGTGTGGCAGGACCCCGTGCGGCTGGAGCGGGTGCGCGCCTGGATGGATGGCCCGGACGGCAGCAGCCCGGCGGCCCATCAAGCGAAACAGTCGATTCTGGCTTTTGTCTATGGCGGAGTCAAAGGCGTCGGGTTGAACAAGAGCATTCAGAAGCACTACTACCTGCCCGAGGCGCACACCGATTTCATCTTCGCCATCGCCGGCGAGGAGTTCGGCCTGATCGGGACCCTCTTTGTGGTGCTGCTGTTTGTCATCGTCCTGTTCTGCGGCATCTGGATCGCGCTGAGGGCCCCCGACCGCCTTGGCCGCCTCATCGCCTTCGGGCTGACGGTGCTGATCGTGTTCCAGGCCGCCATCAACATCGCCGTCGTCATTGGCGCGCTCCCCACCAAGGGGCTGGCCCTGCCGTTCATCAGCTATGGCGGAACCAACATGCTGGCGACGCTGACCGTCGTCGGCATCCTGGTCAACATCGGCCGCCACGCCGAAGAGATCGAGTTCGACGCCCACGCCCAGATGGTGCGCAATGCGGCGCAGAGGATTTGACCATGCGGATCACCGGCGGCATCCATTGCGGGCGAAAACTGAAAGTGCCGTCCACCGGGGTGGTGCGGCCGACGCAGGACCGCGTGCGCGAGGCGCTGTTTTCGATGCTCGCCGCGGGCTTTCCCGGTTGGCGCGTGCTCGACCTGTTCGCCGGCTCGGGCGCGGTGGGTTTCGACGCCGTCAGCCGCGGGGCGGCCGAGGTGGTGTGGGTCGAACGCGACCGCCGCGCCTGCGCCGTGCTTGAGGAGAACCGCGCGGCGTTGGCGGCCGTCAACGGGCGGGTCGTCTGCGCCGACGCGCGGCGCTGGGTCAAAGGCGCCGGGCGCGGCATGGCGTTCGACATGGCGTTTGCCGACCCGCCCTATGCCGACGCAGAGGCGTCCGGCTTTGCCGAACTGATGGACGACCTGCGCCTCGGCGCCGTGGTGCGCGAAGGGGGCTGCTTCATCGCCGAACAGGCGGTAGCGCTGCGGGCGTGCGCGGCCGATCACTGGGAACTGCTGCGCGACCGCGCCTACGGCCACACCCGTATCGTTGTCTACCGGCTGCTGACGCCGCCCGGCGTGTGATCAATCACAGTCTTGTGCGAGCAGGCGCGCCCTTGGATCGCGGGCGGGCGGCGCTCGATCGCCGCCAGGGAGATCTCGATGTCCTCGGCCGCCTCTTCCGGAGTGAGGCAGCCGACCGTAACCAGGTCGCAGGGTCGGATGGCGCTCCAGGAGAAGGTAAGGCCGACGAACGGCGTCGTCCGCCCTGCCGCCATCGGCTTGATCGTGAGAACCGGTTTCTTTGCGTTCCAGATCACCTTGTGGATGTATTCGATCTCGACCTGCATCAGGAACCCCATGCAGTTGAAGATCTGGATGTAGGTCTCGACATCGTAGCCGTTGGCGTCCGAGTAGACGACCAGCTCGGGCATGTGGGCCGAAAGGCCGGGGATCATCTCCTCGTCGCGGATCATCGCCAGGTAGTCGGGCAGCCGGGGGATGCTCTCCGTGTTCTTGTTGACCAACTGCTCGACAGACGCATGGTGCGGCAAGCAGAAGGTCGCGCCGTGGCGGCGGCTGTTGGCGATGGTCGCCGCGGCTTCGCGCCGCGCCGCCGCAGTGTCGTCGACATTCAGGAGCGGCGTGTCGATCAGGATCATCTTGCGCCCCGCCCGTTCCTCGGCCAGCTTGATGGCCTCCCGCAGCGACTCGTGTCCGGCGCTCAGCGGTCCCATGATGGTGTCGACTCCGGCCTGCAGGAACACGTCGAGCTGGGCCGCGATTGCCTCGGCCGAGCCGTTGCGGCGCTTGATCAGGGCGTCGGCCGCCGACCCGGTGTGGCTGTAGCCGAGAATCCAGTTGGTGCCGATCACCAGCCGCGAGACCGATACGCCGGCGATTTTCGTGCGGGGAAAGAGGTCTGACATGCGGGGCCGTCCTTTCGTTTGCAGGGCGAAGTATCGCCGATCCCGCGTGTCCGTGTCAAATCCGCTCAGAGCAGCGCGCCGATGTCGACGGCGCCCACGGTCGCCGCCCCCAGGCGCCGGGCCTGGCCGCACAGGGCGTTGTCGTTGCTGGCGAGGATGACGGGGATGTCGCCGTCGACGCCGCGCAGGAAACGGATGTCGTCGAGCAGCACGGCGTCGGCGCGGTGCTCGCCGACCCCGCCCGAATAGGAGACGCGGACGTTCGGCGCCGGGGTTTCCTCGTTCGACACCGGACCGTCGAAGACGATCCAGACGCGGCAGGTGGGGTGGGGGCCCGCCAGGCGGACGAGGTCGGCGACCATCCGCGCCCGCTTTTCGCGGTCGGGTACGGCGGCGCCCGCAGCGGGCATGTAGCGCCCCTGGAGGGCGAAGAGGAGGTTGTGACCGTCGACCAGCAGCACCACCTTGCCGCGGCCGGCGAGGGCGCGCCGCAGCGCCAGCACCGGCTCCGGGGCGTCGCCTTCGGGAACGTCGCCGCGGGCGAGCAGCGCCGCCTGCCGACGCGCGATGGCGACGCCAAGGCGCTTGCACGCGGCGGCGTCGAGGGCGTGCACGTTCTCCAGCCGCCCGACCAGCGTGCGGATCGCGTAGAGGTCGTTGCCGTCGGCGGTGTGTAGACGCGCGCACAACGTCTCCTCCAACGGCGTGGCGGGCTCTTCGATGGCGAGCAGCGCGCGGAGGCGCGCGATCTCCTCCTCCAGCGCGCGCGCGGCGGCGGGAAGCTCGGGCGTCTGCACGAGCGCGTGGGCCAGGGCGTCGCGGATGCGGCGCTGCGCCTGGCCGAGGGCGTCGAGGCGGCCGAGGAGGGTGGCGCGGTTGCCCGAATGGCGGTCGGCGGCGGCCTGCCGCCGCAGCGCGTGCTCCGCCTGCCTGAGCGCGTCGGCCGGCGCCTCTCCGGCGGCTTCGACCTCGACCGCGCGGGTGTGCGCCAGCCAGCCCGCGAACTCGTCCGCGAGCCGGGTGTCGACCGCCGCGCGCACGCGCTCGTCGCGCTGCTTGACCTCGCTCGCCAGTTCGTGCTGCAGTTCGTCGTTGGCGCGCAGGACCCGCTTGGTTTCGCCTTCGGCGCGGCTGAGCGCGGTCCGCAGGGCGTCGCGTTCGGCTGTCAGGGCGTCGGCCTGTTCGCGGCAGCGGTCGGCGCGTGCCTCGGCACCCTTGAGCGCGCGGAGCTGCGCCCGCAGGTCGCGGAGCTGGTCCTGCAGGCGCGCTTGTTCGTCGCGCCACGCCTCGCGGGTCGGCGGCGCCCCCTCGGCGGCGTCGGCGCCGCAGGCGTCGAACAGCGGGCCGAGGGCGTCGCGCAGGCGGTCGGCGGCGGCCGCCGCCTCGACCGCGGGGAAGGGGGGCTCCGCGGCCAGCCAGCGGGCGGCGGCGTCGCGCAGCGGCCCGCGCTCGTCGAGCTGGAGCGCCAGCAGCAGGCGGGCCGGCCCGAAGAGCGCGGCCAGCTCGTTGCGGAGATCAATGACGGCGGTTTCGGAGAGGCGGGCGATCAGCGTCCGGTTGAGCGAGTGGCGCGCCAGCAGGCGGCGCAGGGACGCGTCAGGACCGCCTGCGGCGTCGGCGAGCGCGCGCAGGCGCTGGCGGATCGGTGCGGTGCGGCCGGGGCGGAACCCCCCTTGCTGAAACGCCGGTTCGGCCGCGGCGTAGGCGGCGACCTCGCCGTCGGGCAGGGCGGCGATCACCCGGTCGCGTTCGGCGGCCAGGGCGTCGGCGAGCGTTGGCGCGGGTTTGGACATGGGCGGGAGGGAGCGGTCACGCCTCGCCGAGGGCGCGCCGCAGCCAGGGGAGGTAGTCGCGGGTGTAGACGATGATCGAGGCGAAGTTGATGAGGATGGCGAACCCTTCGAGCGCGTAGATCAGCGGCAGCGGCAGCCACGCGGGACGGCAGCACGCGTACAGGTAGATGACGCAGCCGAGGGGAAAACTGATGGCGGTGCGCAGTTTGCCCATCCAGTTGGCGCGCAGGTCGGCGCCGTAGGCCGAGCCGACCGAGCGGAGGAAGGTGACCCACTGGTCGCGCAGGATGTAGAGCACGGTGAAGGCGAGCATCACCACCGCGTGCGCCGCTTCGGCCTCGCCCGCCCCCGCCAGCAGGTAGAGGAGGGTGGGGAAGACCACCAGGTAGAACACCTTGTCCATGAGCGGGTCGGCCATCGCGCCGAACGGACTAACGACCCGCCAGCGCCGCGCCAGCAGCCCGTCGAACAGGTCGGTGACCGCGGCGATAGCGAGGCTGGCGGTGGCGGCGACCGCCAGCGCCGCGGAGCCGCGGTGCGCCTCGACCAGCGCCAGGACCATGAAGAGGAAGACAAACGGCACGCGCGCGAAGGTGATGCCGTTGACGATGAACAGGGCTGTTTTGCGTTGCATTCCGATGACTCGCTCCAGTCGCGCAACCGGCCGCTACAGCGCGTCGGCTTCGAGCCGCGGTGCCTTGGCGAGCAGGTAGCGCTCCGCCTCGGACGACCACAGGCCGTTGTGGCGGTCGCAGATTTCGGCCAGGCCGGCGAACAGGGGATTGCTCTTGCCGGCCGCCGCGAAATCGGTGATGGCGGTCATCGGCATCGAGACGTGGGTGTAGACCAGCCGCTTGCCGCCGGGGATCTTGACGAGGTCGATGGTCGCCTGCGCCGCCGAATCGATGCCGCCGACGTGGGTCACCATCACCGACGGGTTGACCCGCCCCTGCGACGAGAGGCGCAGCGCGTCGCGCAGATCGTCGGTGTTGCCGCCCGACGAGCCGACGACGTGGTGCCCCATGTAGTGGACGTCGTAGAAGTTGATGGCGGCCTTGAAGTCGGGCTTGGAGGGGCCGGCGAAGAAATTGAGGCAGCCGTTGAAGCCGAGCAGCGCCGAGGCCTGCTCGACGAGCGGGGCGACCGGCGCGAAGACGAAGACGTCGTCGAACCCCCTGCCCTGCGTGAGGGCGCGCATGCCGGCGACGGGATCCGCCGTGGCGGCAGTGTTGAAATAGTGGAGCGTGACTCCGGCCTCCCGGGCGTGTGCCGGGGTGAAGATCGACGCCGCGCGGTCGAGGCGGGCCTGGTCGATGTCGGTGATCACCAGCAGCGCCGGCCGGTTGTCGCCGTGCAGCGCCAGGTCGATCGCGCTCAGCCCCATGGGCCCCGCTCCGGCAAGGATGGCCATGCTGCCCCCCTCGCGGATGCCGGACTGGTGGACGTATTCACCCGGCTTGTAGTGGTAGTTGGTCTTCATGCCGCCGATGATGCAGCAGACCGGTTCGGCCAGCGATGCCTTGAAGTAGGCTTCGCCGTCGTAGCCGAGCAGGCAGTCGAGTTCCATCACCTCGCGGGGAATCACGATGCGGGTCGCCTGGCCGCCGATGAAGGGGAAGGAGTAGCCGGGAGCCATGTGCTCCCGGCCGGGGATGTTGAGCTGCGGCTGGATGGTGAATTTCTGGCCGGCCTTGTAGCGCCCCTGCCATTTTCCGCCGATCTGCAGCAGGCGTCCGCAGAATTCGTGGCCGATGATGATCGGGTGTTGCGCGACATCGTTGGGCACCCGCTTGTGGTCGGGACCCTGGGCGGCGGCCTTGTGGTCCGACATGCAGATGCTGTTGGAGACGATGTCGGCAAGGATCGCGTCCTCGCCGATGTCGGGGAGGTCGAACCGTTCCAGGCGGAGGTCGTTTTTGCCGTAGAGGCGCAGGGCAAGCGATTTCATCATTCGTTCTCGTTTTGGGCTTGAGTTGTCAAAACAGATGTTCGATTATGATATACTTCATCGGACCAAACAAGGATAAAGCATGGTGACGATCATCCTGGCCGTGTGTTGCGGCCTTGTGGCGGGCGGGGGGTTGGGGTTCTCCGGCGCGGCGGCGCCGGGATGGAGCGTTTTCTGGGGCGTCCTCGCCGCGCTGGCGGTGCAGGGCGCCATGGGCTTCTGGCTGAAACGGAAGGTCGAGGCGGGGATGAAGGAGGTGCAGGGGATCCTGCTGCTCGGCCAGAAGCGGATCCAGAACAAGGTCAGCCAGTGGCAGATGCGGCCGCCGGGGAGCGTCCGCCAGGCGCAGATCGAGATCGAGCGCGAGCAGAAGGGGTTCGTCGCCCAGGCGATCGAGGCATCTGGAAAACTCGAGAAATGGCGGCGCTGGAGTCCGCTGCTCGGCAAGCAGGTGGCGACCCTGCGCATGCAACTCTACTACCAGACCAAGGACTACCAGAAGGTCGACGAGCTGATGCCCCACTGCCTCTTCCTGGAGCCGATCTCTGCCGCCATGAAGCTCGCGCGGATGTACCAGCGCGGCGAGGAGGGGATCGAGGCGTTCTTCGAAAAGCAGGTGAAGCGGCTGCAGCGCTTCGGCCGCGGCGCCGACACCGCGATTCTCTACGCCGCCTACTCGTGGATGCTGGTGCAGAAGGGGAACATCGACCAGGCGCACAAGATCCTCATCCGCGGCTGCGAGAAGGCGGAGAAGGAGCCCCTCAAGCGGAACCGCGACCTGCTGGCGAACAACAAGGTCAACCACTTCAGCAACGCCGGTTTCGGCGACGAGTGGTACGCCCTGGGGCTGGAGGAGCCCAAGATCAAGATGCAGCGCCAGCGGGTCGCCGGTTCGCGGCCGTTCTAGCGCTTGGCGCCCACCCCCTCCCCCGCTTCGGCGGCCGACGCGGCCGGCTTCAGGTAGGCCGTTCCCTGGAAGGTGGCGATCAGCGTGCCGTCGTCGCCAGTGACGTCGACGGCGTAGAACGCCGTGCGGCGGTTGAGCCCCGTTTCGCGGCAGGTCGCGGTGAGCGTGCCGCCGCGCGCGGCCTTGAGGAACGTCATGTGCGTGTCGAGGGCGACGGCGAGGCTGTCGCGCGAGTTGGAGGCCGCCGCGAAGGCGTAGTCGGCGAGGGTGAAGATCGCTCCGCCCTGGACGATTCCCAGCCCGTTCAGATGGTGCGGCGCCAGCTTCAGGCGCGCCCGCGCCCGGCCCTCGCCCGCATCCAGCAGCTCGATGCCGACATGTTGCACAAAACGGTCTCTGTAGATCAACTCGGCGGTAGCCATGGCGCACTGTCCTCCCCTTGCCGGCGCGCGGCCGTTGCGTGGCGCGCGGAATTCGCCCCTTTTGTACTCTTCCGCGCCGCGCCGCGCAAGGGGAAACCGCTGATCGTTTCTGTTTTTGCTCGTCCCCCCGACGAACGCCCTTCTACACTTGCCGCGTCAAGGAGAACCCCATTTGTTTGGCGGACAAGAGGGACACTGACGAAGAAAGACTGATCGAGCGGTTGCGCAGCATCGAGCGCCTCTTCGCCGGCGCGACCACGCCCGGCGAGCGGTCGGCGGCGGCCGACGCCAGGGAGCGCGTCCGCAAACGGACAGACCCTTCTACCGCCGCCTACGCGTCGGCCCGAGGGACAGGCGCAGCAGGCCCCAGAGCAGCAGGAACCCGGGGAGGAGCGGCCAGAGGCCCAGGGCTGCGCGCCAGGCGCGGGGACGGCGGGCGCGGAAGGCGAGGACGAGGTCGCCGCCGGGCTCGTTCTTCAGTGCGCGGCGGAAGCGGAACTCGCGGCCGTGCTCGGGCATGGCGACCTGGATCGCCGCGCCCTGCGCCGTCGCCCCCGCCTGGACCTCGACCAGCTTCTGCGCGACCAGGTCGAGCCCGGCGCGGTCGTCGGCGCCGAGGCGCTCCTCCACCTCGCGGGCGTAGGCGGCGTCGAAGTTCCCCTCGTTCCAGCCGGCCTGGGCGCCGGGCTGCGGCTGCCGGGCGTCGTCGAAGATGTTGTTGTCGGCCCGCAGCGCGGCGCGGCGGTTGACGATCCCCATCTTGACCTGCTGCCGCACCACGTTGCGGAACTGCACGCGGGCGTCCTCGTTGAGCGACTGCTCGGCCTGCGAGAGGGTCACCGCCTGTTGCAACGCCTTGCGCGCCTCCATCTGCCTGCCCGACTGCAGCAGATCGTCCAACTGGGCGAGGTTGCCGCGCGCCGTGGCGAGGCTGGAGACCTTGGTCTTGATGTTGAACGCCTCGTAGTCGCCCTTGCCGAAGGTGCGGAGCGCGGCGGCCTCCACCCGCTCGAAGGCGCCGCCCGGAAACTCCAGGCTGAAGTCGGGCGGGACGAAGAGCCGCCACTCGATGTCGCGCAGCGGCAGGTCGGGGAACGCCGGGGCGCGCAGCTCGTGGCGGCCGCCCAGCGCGCCGCCGGGAAGGGCGTCGGCGTAGACGAGCGTGACCGCGGCCCGCTGCCCCACGGCGGCACTCTCAAGCGGGATGTTGAGGATGCCGTCGGCGCTGGCGACCGGCACTTCGGCGCCGTTGACCAGCGCCGACCAGAGGGCGGCCTGCGCCGACGGGAGGGCGACGCGCAGGAAGCGCATGTGTCCGGGGTCGAGGGTGACCGTCGCCTGGCCGAGGAGGCGGCCGCTGCCGGAGACGACCGAGACGAGTCGCACCTGCTCGATCGTCGCGGGAAGGACCTGCGCCGCCGCGTGCCGGACCACGGAGAGGGGAAGGGTGTAGTCGTCGCGCGTGGCGCGGTAGCAGAGGATCGCTGCCGAGAGGTCGCCCGCGTTGAAGACGTCGGGCAACGTGCGGGCGTCCTCGGGCCGGAGTCCGGCCGGCTCGCTCTGCGGCGCGACCTCGACGCGGCCGGGGCAGGTGACCGCGAGCCAGGCGGCTTGGCGGGCGGTGTCGAGCGCCGCGAAGGGCTTGATCACCACGCTGCCCGCCGCCGGGTCGTAGGGCTCCTGGTACTGGCA
>CAYVKQ010000069.1:4161-11841 GCA_964451945.1 uncultured Lentisphaerales bacterium | reverse complement strand
CATGTGAATGTCGTTGCCGGGAAGATGGATCTCCTCGCCGGGGACGATGTTGAATTCATGGGGAACGTCTTTGTAGGCGTCGATCGCTTCGAGCGAGGAATAGTACCGGCCATGATCCGTGATGGCGAAGAAGTCGTAGCCGTACCGGCGGTAGTTGGCGGCGACGATCGCCGGGGCCTGCCGGCCGTCGGAGCGGAAGGTGTGCATGTGAAGGTCGCCGCGGAAGGGAAGCCTTCCGCGCATGTCTTCGGCCAGAGCGTACACCGACATCTGCAGCACGCGGCGGTCGCCGCGGATGACCCGGACGTAGTATTCGCTTTCTTCGGGAAACACGAACTGGAATCGGAGGCATCCGTCGGCGGACGGAGTGACCGGGATGTCCGTCTGGTTGTGTCTGTCCGGATAGGTCCCCGGCGAACCGTGCGCGAGCGACTGGATACGGACGGTGTACTCGCCGGTGAATGCCGCGTGGAGGCCGAGCGGCTTGAGGGTGATGCGGGCGGTTTCGCCGACGAGAAACACCTTGGGAAAGAGATCGTAGTTATGGAGTTCTGTCTTCACGCGTGTCCCCTTTCTCGGGAAATACAGGCCGCTGCGCGGCAGAGACGGCCGCACGGCCGTACGCAGGAAATACGGACTCCCCGCACCGGGCTCACAGGCCGAAGAGGCGCGCCGCGGTACCACCGAGCACGGCGGCGCGAGTCGCCGCGGGCAGTTTCAGTCCCTCCATCAGGCGCTGCAGCTCGTTGAACGGGATGTGGGTGTCGTTCGGTAGTGAATCGGAGCCGAAAACGACCTTGTTCCAGTTCAACCACGAGTTGGGAGGCAGGCGGAAGAACTCCGGCGGCAGACCGCTCGGTCCGCCCGAGGTGTCGCCGTAGACGTTCGGGTGGCCCATCACCCAGACTGCCTCGCCAAACCAGGTGGTCGTGCCCATGTGGGCGGCGATCATCGTCAGCTTGGGGAAGAGCCGCGCAATGCGGTCAAGCGTGATCGGCCGGTAGCGGTCGGAGCTGATGTCAACCGGACCGCTGGACGCCGGGCCGCCCAGGAAGCCGGTGTGGAAGAGAATCGGCATCCCGAGTTCTTCGGCCCGCCGGTAGTGCGGCAGGTAGGCGTCGTCGTCATACCGCCGCAGCGTACCGATCACCTTGAGGCCGCGCATTCCTTGCGCGCGAAAGGCGTCGATCTGATCCGGTTTGTCGTTGTCGACGTCGAGATAGCCCATGCCGATGATGCGGTTGGGGAAGCGTTTGATAGCCGCCACCACATCGCGGTTGGTGAGATTGTGGCTGCGCGGCCCCAGTCCGTTGAGGCATGTCTTGTCAAAGCCGTTGCGGTCCATCGCCGCGACCAGTTGCGCGGGAAAGTCGGTGTAGTCGGTGTAGACGGCTCCGTCCGCGTAGTGGTGATGCACATCGACGATCATGAGATCTCCTTGGACTCACTGCGGCACGATGACGCAGCGGAAACCGGTTTTGACGTAGTTGCGGACATGCGGCGGGCAGAGGTAGCGCGCCGCCGTCCGGGCATGGTCTTCGGAATAGGAGCTGTCGCCGCCGCGGAGGACCTTGTTGACGCCCGTGGCGGGGCCGGCCGGGTTCTTGGCGGGCGCAGTTTTGTAGGCGTCGTGGGCATACCAGTCGCGCACCCACTCCCAGCAGTTGCCGGCCATGTCGAGCGCGCCGCAGGGGCTCGCGCCCGCGGGCAAGCTGCCGACCGGGAACATGCCGTTCTGGAACGACTCCAGCGTGCGTTCGAAGCCGACCGCCTTCTGCGGATCCCAGGCGTCTCCCCACGGGTATTCACGGCCGTCGGTGCCGCGGGCGGCCTTCTCCCACTGCGCCTCGGTCGGCAGCGCGGCGGCGGCCCAAGCGGCGTAGTCGGCCGCCTCGTACCAGGAGATCAGCGCGGGGTAGGCGTCCTCCGAAGCGTCCTTGCCGAGCATCATGCCCTGTCCCCAGTGCTTCTCCGGCATCTTCTTGCCGGTGGCCTCGAGGTACTTCTTGTACTGGCCAAAGGTGACGGGAAACTTGTAGATCCAGTAGCCGTCGAGTTCGATCGCGCGCTGCGGCTGTTCGTCCGAAGGGGCGCCCGGCTTGCTTCCCCGCAGGAAGGGACCGGCGGCGACCCAGACCAGCTCGGCGCCGTCGATCTCGTTCACGGCGGTTGTCTCGCCCGTTTTGCGGATCCGGGGCTGCGGGGCCGGGGCCGCGGCCGCCTGGGCGCGGGCGGCGGCCTCGACCCTGGGCACGGCCGTCGCCGCGAGGCGCATGGCGGGCAGCGCGACAGTGACGGGCGCCTTGCCCAGGGCCGTCGGCTGCGCCTGGAGGATCACCTCCAGCGTCTTCTTCTCGATGTTCGGCTTGAGCGTCACCGACTCCCATCCGGCGGCAGGCGTGGACAGCTCGACCATCAGCCCGTCGCCGCGGCCGAGGTTGACGGTGAGGTCGCCCTCGGCCTTTTCGACCTTGAAGACCATCTCGCCCGAGCCGGCGACTTCGGCCATCTCGTCGAAGAGCGGGTTCTGGCAGTCGGCGGCGAGCCGCTCGGCGGCGCGGCGGCTGACCACCGGCGCGGGGCCGGCGGGATCGAGGTTGGCCAGCGAGACGACCGTCTGGATGCCGCCGCCGCGGATGCCGACCACGCCGAGCGCCGGTTCCGGAAGGGCCAGCGGCCACACGGCGGAGAAGCGGCTCGCCGCGGGCATGGCGACGCCGGCCGGGTGCGTGGTCTCGAAGCTGCGCTCGATGCGCATCCCCTCCTTGGCGTCGAGCGAGACGGTACGGGAGAAGACGTGCTCGCCGAACGAATTCAGCCACTCGACCGGCCCGATGGTCGCCTTGGTCGCGACCGAGGCGGGGGCGGCTTCGGCCACCACCCACGCCTTGCTGCGTCCTGGAATGCGGTCGGCGTAACCCGCCTGCGACGCGTCGCGGGCGAAGATCTCCTTGCCTGTCGCGGTGTGGACGAGGCTGACGATCCGCCCGCCGAGGTTCGGCGCCACCGCGGCGGAAAGCCCCGCGCCGCTGACACGCGTCACCGGGCCGCCGTAGTTCTGGCTGATCAGCGCCTGCCGCACCGGCAGGGGGTGGTACATGCGCGGACGGTCGACCATCTGCAGCAGCCGTTCGACCCTGGCGGGGTCGCGCGGGTCGCCGCCGTGCACGACCCACTCCTTGCCGTCGACGGGGTTCTTGACGAACGCGAACGGTTCGCGCATCGCCGACGAAAGGAAGAGCTGGTCGACCGTGGAGCCCTTGGCTGCGGTGACGTGCTTGAGGAAGGCTGGATCTTTCTCCGATGCGGCCGCCGCCAGTGCCCGGTTCATCAGTTCGTCCATCTTTTCCAGCGTCCCGGGGGTGAACACCTTGTCGGTGAGGATCGAGGCCCAGCTCGACCAGCGGACGGTCGGGCAGCCGTACTTCCGCTCCTTGCGCACGTTGTCGACATAGACCAGGTAGTCCCAGAGAACCGGCGCCGCCTTCTCTCCGTAGTAGCCGCGCAGGAAGTCCTTGACCAGCGCTTCGAGATCCTGCTTCGGATCCCACATCAGACCGAACCAGACATACTCGTAGAGCGGTTCGAGGCTGGTGTGACCGGCGACGTGGGCCCCCTTGACGCCCGCCTCGTGCCAGAAGCGGATATCCGCCGCGTGGGCGAAGAGGTTGGGCCACTCGGAGTATTCGCTGTTCCCCTCGTCCACGCCGTCCCAGTGGTAGATGGTCACGCCGGAGGCGAGTTTGCACCAGTCGCGGATCGACTGCTCGTAGTGGCGGTTGGCGGGGACGCCCTGTATTTCGTTGAACTGATCGCCCGCCTGGTTCTGCGACAGCGAGCTGGAGACGACGTTGATCCAGAGGTTTTTATGGGGCTTGAGCGTCTTGGGCGCGGGAAGCGTGTCGAAATAGGCGAACGTGATCGCCGCGAGGTTGGGATAGGTCTTGGTCGCAATCTCGAGCGCCCGGTTCAGCAGCAGGAGGCTCGGCGCCGCCTCGGTCCCCTCCTGGTGCACGAGGGCGCGGCATTCGGGACACTGGCAGTGGGTGAAGCCGTCGCCCTGTGCGATGGAGAGCATCCGCTTCGCCGGGTCGTCGCCGGGATTGTTCTTGGCGTACCACTCAACCATGTTCTTGGCGAGCTCGGCGGCCAGCCCCGGATTGACGCCGCAGACCCCCATTGCCCAGTCTTTCTCGCGCACCCCCGCCTGGTTCAGGGCGAACCACTCGGGGTGGACTTTGAAATTGTCGTCGGCTTTGATCCAGGAGTAGAGGGTGTGGGCGCTGGTGCGGTTGTCGACCGGCAGCCCGCCGCCGCGGATCTTGTAGAGCCACGGCTTGTTCTGCATCGGCCGGTAGACGTAGCCGCGGATGGGGAAGCCCGGTTCGCGGGTTTCGTCGAGATCGGGCAGGCTCAGCGCCGCCTGTTTCGGCACAACCTCGAACTCGGGGGTGTAGAAGCGGACGCCGAGGTGGTCGGTCAGCAGACCGTAGACGCCGTAGAGCAGGCCGCGCTCGGTCGGCGAGGAGAGGGTCAGGACAGTGCCGTCGGTTTTGAGCCTGTACCCCTGGTCGGCCGTGTCGCGGCTGCTGCCGCCGGGGAGTTTCGCGGCGATCTGCAGTACGATCCGCGCCGCTGTCTGCGCTTCATCGGCCCGCTCCACCACGGGGATCGCCGCGCCGCCGATCTGCTGCAGATAGTTTTGCAGTTCCTCCGCCGGTTTCTTCTGCCCGTTGGCGACGATGACGCAGCGCGCCTGGCCGCCTCCGGCCACCGGCACGGACGCCCGTGCAGTGTCCGCGCTCCCCAGCATCCACACAACCAGACTAATCCCGATCCCGACTGCACAGGCTCTCATGGCATCCCTCCCGTCGTTGTGTCGCACACCCTCTCGCCGCCGCCGACGACCACCGAACACGTGTGAAGATGTAAACACGTGTATACCATTGTCCGGTGCGCCGTCAAGGGGAAACCGCCCCGGGGCCCGGCCTCACCCGCCCAGCAACAGCAGGGCGCGCCCCACGAGGGTAACCGCCTTGGCGAGCCCGTCGAGCACCGTCGAGGCCGACGCGGCGTCCTGGATCAGCTCCCGCGCGCGGGTCACCCCTTCCGTCGCCTCGGCCAGCAGGCGGCCGTAGCGCCGGTGGTTCCGCTTGAGCGAAGCCCGCTGCAGGGCGAAGACGGCGTTGCAGAGGGCGTCGAACTCCTCTTCGAGTACCGCGGCCGCCTCGGCGCCGCCCGATTCGGCGGCCTCCTTGACCAGCCGCGCGCGCTGGACGTTGTAGGCGCGGATGGCACTGCGGGTCTTTTGCAGCAGCGTCCCTTTGAGACTGGCCATGGCGTCACTCCTTTCCGCCGGCCTTCGCGGCCGGCCCCGCTACCTGTTCGAACACCTCCGATGTCGTCCGCAGCGCCGCCTTCACCTTCTCGGCGGCCCGCACCGCGTCGTAGTATTTCTTCATCTTGAAGAGCCCCGCCTTGACGGCGATGCCGTACGGTTCGCTGACCTGCTTGGCCAGTTCCTTCTCGTCGAACGATCCCAGGCGCAGCGAGAGCAGTCCTGCAGCGTAGCCGGTGATGTAGGCGTCGTCGACATACGCCTCCCAGGTGCCGCGCTCCTTCGCCCACAGCATCGCCAGTTCGGCGGCGGCGGCGGCGAGGGCGCCGCGCGCCTGCGCCACGCGGCGCGTCTGCCACACCGCGGTCAGGTCGCCGGGCAGGGCGGCGGCGAGCCGTTTGAACTCGGTGTTGGGTGTGGTGTCTCCGGAAAACCCGCGGAGCGCCTCGACGGCGGCGGCGTACGCCTGCACCGCCTCCGCCTGGGCGTGCGCCCCGCAGACCAGGCGCAGCTGTTCCGCCGCCGTCTTCAGCTGCCGACACGCGCGCTGCCGCACCTCGAGCAGGGCGGCCATGCCGGCGTCGGCGACGGCGGTGAAGTCGACCGCGTCGGGCTGCGGGCCGACCACCACGCGGAGATAGCCCTGGTTGAAGGCGCTGTCGGCGGCGACGGCGCGCAGCGCCTCGTAGGAGGCCAACGCCGAATCGGCCGCCGCCTGAACCTGCAGCGCGGTGTGGGCGCCGGCGGTCCGCACCGAAGTCGCGGCGCACCCCGCGAGCGCCAGTGCACCGCCGCAGACGCAGACGGTGAAACGCAGCCGCCGCACAACCCGCACAACCCGTGACGCCCGGACCGGATGCCTTCTCATCAGGTGACCCTCCGTGTGTTGCGATCTGACGACGCCCGCATCGTACCATGGCGCGCGCCCGACGCCAAGCGCAGGCCCGAAAAAAGGCCCGAAAAAAACCGTGATTAAGGGTTACGGGGATCGTTCTTTTTGCTATAATCGTGCCGTCCGGGCGGTTAGAACGTCACGCCCGGACATGGAAAAAGGAGGTGCGCGATGAACACAATAACCTGCAAACACATTCTCTGTCCGGTCGATTTTTCCGACTACTCGGACTACGCCATGCGCTATGCCGCCATGCTGGCCGGCAAATTCGAGGCGAAACTGACGCTGCTGCACGTGGTGGCGCCGGTCATGGTGCCGCTGCCGGGCGACGCACTGGTGCCGCCGATGCGCCAGGTCGACATCGCCGACATCGCCGACGCATGCAAGGAGCGCCTGGCCAAGGCGGCGGGCAGTTTCGCGGAATCGGGGCTCGCCATCGACTGCCGGGTGACCAACGGCGTCCCCTTCATGGAGATCCTGCGCATCTCCGAGGAACTCGGCGCCGATCTGATCGTCATGGGGACCCACGGGCGCGGCGGCCTGGCCCACATCATGATCGGCAGCGTCGCCGAACGGGTGGTGCGCAAGGCCCGCTGCCCGGTGCTGACGGTTAAGCGGCACGTCGCCTGACGCAAGAGGCGCTTGCAGAACCGCCTGCAAGCGCCTCGATACAGGGTTCAGGGCACCAGGGCTCAGGCTGAGAACACCTGAACCTTTCGCTTGCACAACCCGGAGGCTTTGCAGGCGCTTCGAACGTTATTCGTCCCACCCCTGGGGCCGCTGCGGCAGCGGCGCGTTGCGCCGGTCGCCGCCGCCCGCGCCCGGGGCGCGCTCGGGCCGCTGGCGCATCCGCTCGCGCATCCGTTCGCGCATCTGCTCCATCCGCTTCGTCGCCAGTTCGCCGGCCGCGCGGATCTGCTCGGCCGTCAGCGTGTCGCGGATCACCAGCAATTTCTCCGTCTGTATCTTGGCCTGCTCGGTTCTGAGCGCGCCGACCTTTTCAACCAGCGCCATCAGCTCGTTCGTCGACGCCTGTTTGTCGGCCATCACTTTCGCCGCGAGCGCTGCTTGTTCGAGCGCAGCGACGCGGAGCGCTTCGGAGACGGCCGCCTGCCGCTCGTCCATCGCCTGCGCGCCCTTCTTCAACGCTGCCTTCTGCTCGTCGGTCAGCTTGAGCGACGCCGCCGTCTCCGGGTCGTCCATCAGCCGCAGCAACAGCATGCTCTGGTCGAAACCGCCGGGGCCCATCGTCATGCGGCCACCCATTCTGCCGCCTTCTCCCGGGCGTCTTTCGGCGCGGTCCGCCTGCCCTTCCGCCCGCGCCCCGGGGCGGTCGGCGGGACGGTCTGCGGCGGGCCCGCGCTGCTGCTGCGCCGGGGCTGAAAACACTGCCGCAGCCGCTGCAGTCATGGCGATTGTCTTGAAGAGTTTCATCCTTTTTCTCCTGTGG
>CAYVKQ010000069.1:0-4061 GCA_964451945.1 uncultured Lentisphaerales bacterium | reverse complement strand
AGCCGCTGCAGTCATGGCGATTGTCTTGAAGAGTTTCATCCTTTTTCTCCTGTGGGACGAGGTGTCCGGCACCCGCCGGCCATGGATCGTCTTCATCCTTTCAACGACCGCGCCCGCGTTTTATTGTGTCCGCCGCGGCGAATGACCGGGCACCGCCCGGTAACGGGTGTTCACAACATGTTGGTACTTTTTCCCCGTCCGTGTTGAAAAAAAGAAAAGTGAATGCGTAATGTATTTATTGTGAATAAGTTGTGTTGTTTACTGTGCTGTTGATAACTTGTTTCCAACCTGTCGATGACCTGAAGACTTTTTCTGCTTGTCCGAAATCCTGATTTGGTGTCTGATGGTGTCATCATTTTAGGGCGGAATCCCGGGTATTTCTATGAACGCGACAACCATCTGGACCAAGGCGTGCGATCAGATCATGCAGATCATCAACAAAAGCCAGTACGAGGCCTGGTTCGCCACGCTGAAACCGCTCAGACTGGAGGAAAACACGCTCCTGCTGGGCGTTGACAACGATTTCAAGCAAACCTGGATCGAGGAAAATTACCGCGATGTGATCGCTTCCGCGTTGCAGGCGGCGGCGGGCGGAGACGCCGTGCCGTTCCGCTTTGTCGTCAGCAGCGAGGATTTGCCGCCCGACGAAGACGCGCCGCCGGCGCTGTCCGCCCCGGTCCCCGCGCCGAGGAAGCGGGTTCGCCAGAAACCGCCGCTGGCGCCTAACCTCAATCCCGCGTTCACCTTCGAGGAATATGTCATCGGCCCCTCGAACAGTTTCGCGCACGCCGCCGCGACGGCCGTCGCGCAAGCTCCCGGCCGCACGTACAATCCGCTGTTCATCTACGGCCAGACGGGACTCGGCAAGACGCACCTGATCATGGCGATCGGCCACCGCGCCGTGCAGAACGACTCCTCCGCCCGCGTCGCCTATGTGACCTCCGAGGCGCTTCTGAATGAATATATCGAAGCCATTCAGAAGAACGCCGTCTCCGAATTCCGCGACCGCTACCGCAAAGTCGACATCCTGCTGGTCGACGACATTCAGTTTCTTGTCGGCAAGCAGCGGCTGCAGGAGGAGTTTTTCCACTGTTTCAACGATCTCCACATGAAGGGCAAGCAGATCGTGATGACCAGTGACCGGCCCGCCCGCGAAATCGACGGTCTCGAACAACGCCTTGTCTCGCGCTTCGAGTCGGGCCTGGTCACCGAACTGGAATGCCCCGATTTCGAGACGCGTCTCGCGATCCTGCGCTACAAGCAGACCTCGGCCAAGGCGACGCTCCCCGACTCGTGGCTTACCTTCATCGCCCAGAACGTCACGTCGAACGTCCGCACCCTCGAAGGCGCACTTTTGCGCGCAATCACCTTCACCGCGTTTTCCCCGCAGCCGCTGGCAATTGAAAACCTGCGCAACCTGCTGAAGGATGTTCTCACCCAGGAGACCAAGGAGGATTTGACGTTCGACGAAATCCAGCGCGTGGTCGCCGACCATTTCGACCTGCGCATCACCGACATGTCGAGCAAGCGGAGGCCACGCTCCGTCGCCATGCCCCGCCAGGTCGCCATGGCGCTCTGCCGCAAACTCACCCGCGCTTCGCTTCCCGAAATCGCCAAGGCCTTTGACAAGACCCATGCCACTGTTCTCCACGCCTGCAAGTTGATCAAAGTCATCATGGAGACGGATCACGATCTTGCGGAACAGATTCACGCGGTCATCCGCAAACTGGGCCGCGACCCGAACGACATCGATTTCTAACCCGTTCAGGGTGTTCATACCCGGATGATATCCTGATGCCAACCTGTTTCCAGCCCGCAAACAACCCAACCCTTGTCAACACCATGAGTTTCAACACGCAAATCAGTCAACACCTTCTGCTAACCCGCGAACAGGTTCCTTTCCCTGTTGTGATCGTCACAACACCCTTCCGTTCAATCGTTTAGTATGGTTCTTAACAGAACGAACATTCTCTATTATGAGTGTTGCTTTTAAAGAATAACCCATTATACTATTCAACCGATGCCCATGTTGCGTTCAGGAGGAACGGATGAAGTTTTCAATCGCCCGGTCGAAATTGCTTGAAGCCCTGCTCAAGGTGCAGAACGTCGTCACCGGCAAGAACACGCTGCAGATTCTCTCCAACGCCCTGATCAAGGCGGAGGATGGAAAACTGTGGGTCACGACGACGGATCTCGACATGTCTGTGCGCAATCGGGTCGAGGCGGAGGTGACTGAACCCGGCTGCACGACGCTTCCCGTCCGGCGGTTGGTCAGCATCGTCCGCGAGCTACCGGAAGGACGCATTTCGTTTGAAATCGACGAAAAGGACGTTGCCGAGATCAAATGCGGGGCCTCGTCGTTCCGCATTCCCGGTCTGCCCATGAGCGATTTTCCCCCGATTCCCGTGTCGGACGGCAACAAGTGCTATCGCATCGACCAGGGGGCGTTTCGCGAGATGCTCCGCAAGACCGCCTACGCGGCGTCGCTGGATGAAACGCGGCGTGTGCTGAACGGCGTGCTGCTGGCGTTCAAAGAGAGCAAACTGACGACCGTGGCGACGGACGGACGGCGTCTGGCGCTGGTGGAGCACGAGGTTGAATTTCCACCCGAAAACGACATCGAACTGATTCTGCCAACCAAAGCCGTGTCCGAACTGGTGCACATTCTGGGCAATGACGGCGATCTGCGGATTTTCTCGCAGAAAAACCAGGTGATTTTCGAATTTGCCGACTCGATGATGTGCAGCAAACTCATCGACGGAGTCTATCCCAACTACCGGCAGGTGATTCCGCCGGGATGCGACGAGCGCGTCACCATCGAACGGGAGCCGCTGCTCACCGCCCTGCGACGGGTTTCGATCATTGCCGACGACAAGTCCAACGCCACCAAGTTGACCTTCTCGGAGAACCAGCTCGAAATTCTGAGCAGCAGTCCCGACATCGGCGAAGCGCGCGAACTGCTGCCGATAAAGTACGCGGGCAAGAGGATCAGCGTCATTTTCAATCCGGCGTATGTGATGGATCCGCTCAAGAATATCGATTCAGACGAGGTGTTTTTCGAGATGAATGACGGCAACAGCCCGGCGCTCCTGAAATGCGATATTCCGTTCCTCTACGTGCTGATGCCGCTGCGGATCAGCTAGCCCGAAAAATCGGGCTTGGCAACTGGGTCCGGAATTTGATATGCTATCGGACCGTTTCTGAAAAAGGGTTTTTATGAAGAAGGACATCCATCCGAATTACGCGGAAGCAACCATTACCTGCGCCTGCGGGCATGTGACCAAAACCAGGTCCACGGTCAAGGAAATGACCGTCAACACCTGCTCGGCGTGCCATCCATTCTACACCGGTCAGCAGACCATGATGGATACGGAAGGCCGCGTGGATCAGTTCCGCAAGCGCTACGCGATCAAGAAGTAGCGTCCGCGCGTCATCATCCGGGTCGGACCAGCCATCCCCGTGGCGCGTGTCCGGCCCGTTTTCTTTTTCTCTGTTGTGCGGGGGCCGATGATCGAACGCGTCCATATTGAAAAGCGGCTCGGACGGATGGCGGTGCTCGAACACGCGCTTTCCGATCCCGCCGTTCTCGGCAACCAAGCGCTGCTGAAGCGCACCGTGCGCGAGCATGCCGACCTCAAACGGCTCCAGAGCGCCTTTCTCGCCTACGAGGCTTGCCTGAAGGAGTGCTCCTCGGCCGGCGCGATCGAGGCGGACGGGGAAACGGATGCGGAAATGCGAGCGCTGGCCCGGGCCGAACGTGAAGAACGCGAACAGTCTCTCCCGGGGCTGGAGAGACAGGTCTGGCTGGCCATGTTGCCGCCGGACCCCGCCGACCGGCGGAATGCGCTGTTTGAAATCCGCGCCGGAACCGGCGGACAGGAAGCCGCCCTCTTCGCCGGCGACCTGTTCCGCATGTACAGCAGGGCGGCCGAGAACCGCCGGTTCAGAGTGACGGTCATGGACGCCAGCCCGGGCGAGGTCGGCGGCTACAAGGAGATTCTGTTCCTGGTTGCGGGCGAGAACGCCTACGGGACGTTCCGCTTCGAAAGCGGCGGCCACCG
>CAYVKQ010000068.1:0-11928 GCA_964451945.1 uncultured Lentisphaerales bacterium | reverse complement strand
CCGAAGGCGAGCACGCCCCCCATGATTCCCAGCAGCACGGGGAGAAAGGAGAGTTTGGCGTTGCGGCTGATCAGGATCGGACGGAGCACGTTGTCGATCCCGCTGATTCCCACCAGGCCCCAGACCGCCATGAAAAGGGCCCATCCGGGCGCGTCCTGGGTGAGCAGCCAGACGGTCGCGCCGATCCAGACCAGGGGCGGGCCGAAGGGGAGGAAGGAGAGCACCCCCACCATCAGCGCCCAGAAGAACGGCGCGGGAAGCCCCACGATGCGGAATCCGAGCGCTGCCATGATGCCCTGTCCGAGCGCGGTGCCGAGCACGCCGTAGACGACGCCGCGGACGGTGCCGCTGACCAGGGTGAAGAGGTACTGCGTGTACTCGCCCACGACGCGGTGGCTCGCCTCCGACACGCGCCGCGCAAGCAGATGGCCGTCGCGGTAGAAGAAGAAAGCGACAATCACGCTCAGGAACACCTGCAGAATTCCCTGCCCGACGTGCATTCCGTTGCGGATCAGCCACCCCCTGGAGTGGGTGAGTGCCGTTTTCAGCAGGGCGGTGGTGCGGTCGGCATTGAGCGCCAACTCGTTCCAGTGCTCTTCAAGAAAATCCCCGGCGAAGGGAAGCGCCGACAGCCAGGAGGGCGGAGCGGGCAACCCTTCGGTGTTCAGCCGGCGCACCACGCCGAGCAGATGTTCGACGCTGGCCGCCAGCGAACTGCCCACCAGCGCCACCGGCAGGGCGACCAGAACGGCCAGCGCCAGCGTCATCAGCGACGCCGCCAGAGCGCGCCGCCCGTGCAGGTGGCGAACCAGCCATTCGCACGCCGGCCAGGTCGCGTAGCAGAGGATCGCCGACCACAGGATGACCGAAAGAAACGGGCGCACGACAACAAAACACCCCAGCAGGAGCAGGCCGATCAGGCCGACGCCCAGCACCTGCTCCGCATAGCGGAAGGTCCGTTTCTTTGCCGCATCCATCATCGCCGTAGCATCTCAAACCGCGGCGGCGTTGTCCACCGGAAACAGCAGACGGAAAAGTACACGAAGACTCCCGCCGACGCCAGGATTGCCCACGAAACACATGAAATGCACGAAAAGGTGATCGAAAAGTTGAACCGCCAAGGCGCCGAGGACGCCAAGGACTGTTCTTGGGGTGCTCGCCACCCTGGAGCCCACCGTCCTCGGCGGGTCGTCACAGGGCCGCGCCGACGGGAAAGCGCTATCCAGTGGGGCCGGCGTTGCACGGCGGCCAAACGTCACCCCCGCTGCCGCCAGTGTCGGCGTCACCTACAAAGCGGCTGCCGCCTGGCGCATGGCTTCGGTCATGCGCGCGACAACTGCGTCGTCGGCGATGAGCGGGAGTTTGGTGAGCGCCACCGGAGGGCAGTCGGCCTTGTAGGTCTGGGCGCTGATGTCGAGCCCGCGGCGGTTCAGCTCGGCGGTGAAGCGCCGGGCGCCCTCCAGATCGGCAAAACGGAGGGCGGTCATGTGGCGCCAGCCGTGGGTCCCCGCGATCAGGCCGGGGAACTCCGCGGCGAGGCCGCGCAGCGCCGCTTCGTAGCGGTCGCCGACCGCCGCCGTGACCGCGGCGTTGGCCTCCGCCCAGGCCATGGTGACGAGGTAGGCGAGGGAGGCGAGTTCCTCCTGGCCGTTGGTCACCAGCGCGCCGAACTGCGGCAGGGTGTCGAGCGCCGCGCTGAAGAGGATGCGCGAGGCGGCGTATTCGCCGCCGGGGAATCCCTTGCCGACGGCGACGCACGAGGGGCGGATGCCGTAGTCGCGGAACAGGAAGTGGCGAGGCGCCCAGATCCCCGACTGGATCTCGTCGCAGACCGTCGGTACGCCGGCCGCGCGGCAGCGCGCGTAGGCATCCTGCAGAAACGCGCGGTCAAGCACGATGGCGCCGTAGTTCATCAGGATGATCTCGTGGAAGAACCCGGCGATCTTGCACGGGGGCTTTTCATACTCGGCGAAGGCCCGCGCCAGATCGCCGGAGCAATTGGGGCGGATGGCGACGACCTTCAGCAGGCCCGCCTCTGCGAGCGCGGCGGCGAGGCCGGGCCACATGCCGCGCAGTAACTGGGTGAGCACCGTGGTGCCGTGGTAGTTGCCGCGCAGGCCGCCGTCCTGGTCGCCCATCACCAGGAAGACGGGAACGCGGCCGGCGTGGACCGGGGCGGGCGCGTCGTCCTGGATGCGGATGAAGCGGGCGAGGCAGAACTTGAGGGCCGCCTCGGCGGCGAGGCTGCCGGTTTCGAGGTTGATGACGCGGTTGAGGGTGAAGAGGTCGCCGCGCCGCGCCAGCACGTCGCGCAGCCCTGCGTCGTCGTCCGCCGCAAGGCCATTGGCGGCGCGGATCAGCGCCTCCTCCAGTCGCCGTGTGATGGCGCCGCGGGTGTTGTTGTGCGTGGCGTTGGGGATGCCCAGGCGGCGGGCGCGGTCGAGCAAGTCGTAGCCGGGGAAGCCATGTCCCAGCGGTGTATGGTAGTGCTCGCTCTTGGTGGCGAGGTAGAGGCGGCCGTCCTCGCCTACGCGATAGTAGCCGAAGGCGCTGAGCGGCGCTGCTGTGGTTCTGGTGGCGGCGTCGAAGGCGGCTGGCGCCGCGCCGCGCGGCGTGGTGGCCACGCTGGGCGCGACGGGTTCGCCGACGCGGTCGAGCAGACTGACGAGGCGGGACTGCATCGCCGCGGGGTAGAAGTCGACCGACTCATCGGCCAGCGTCCGCAGCGCGGCGGGCGACTCGCCGGTCAAAGCGGAGCGGGCGGCGCAGAGGGCATCGGTTGCGTCGGCGCCGAGGAAGTCGCGCAGGGCGCGGCGGACGGGAATGAAGGTTGTGGACATCGCGTTGCCTTTCTCGATCACCAATGATAGGACCATTCTACCAGTGCCTAACTCCTACCGCCTAGCGCCTAATCCCTTCCCAGCAGCCGCTTGGCGTTATTGCAGAAGACGTCGGCAACGTCGGCGCGCGTCAGGCCGACCCGCGCGGCGGCGCGGCGGAAGGCGTCGATCTCCTCGTACAGGAAGAAGGTGAGCCGCGCCGCCTCGTCGCCGTCGACCTCGCCCATGTTGGGGTCGCCCGAAACATCGCCATAGAGGCCGCGGGGGACGAGGTTGACGTAGCGGCCCCCGCGGGTGATGCGGCGCATGCGCATGCGCAGGATCGGCAGGTCGGTGCCGAAGAGGACGCGCCGCGGGCCGACGTGACGGAGGAGCTGCTCGAATACGCGGTCGTTGGTGTTGGCGCTGAAGTCGAAGCACATCCGCCGCGTCTCCGCCAGCACCTCGAAGGCGTTGCCGACGTCCTCATCGCAGTAGGCACGCCCGACATGGGCGACGATCAGCTTGAGGTTCGGATAGTCGCGCTCGATCTGCAGCAACTGGGCGAGGTTCACCGGGTCGCGCAGGCGCCCGTCCCGCGGAATGTGGAGCATCACGATCCAGCCGTGGCGGTCGTGGACGGCGAGCTGGTGCGGCGGAAAGAAGTCGAAGATGCGGATCTCCTTGCCCGGCAGATAGGCCGGCGCGAGCGAGAGGTAGCTCTTGGCGCCCGTGAAGCCGCCCGCCCGGACGCGGGACTCGAGTTCCGCGGCGCTCCAGGAGGGATCGGAAAACACGAGCGCCGGCACGCCCGTGCGGCGCGAACACTCCGCGATGTAGGCATTCTGCGCGTCGAGATTGCCCCCCGAGGGCGTGGTGCCGAAAATCAGCGGCGTGACCCGTTTGCCGGGGAGGAGCAGGCGGTAGGTCTCCAGCAGGTCCTCGATCGGGTTCTCCCTGGCGACCCGCGCTGGCCAGGTCACGGTGCGTCCGCCGCCGCCCGCGCCCTTGGGGATCGGAAAATCGGCGGTGCACCAGACATGGGTGTGGATGTCGACGATCTCCTCCGGCAGGAAGGGTTCCAGCCGTTCGGCGTACAAGCGCCGATCAACGTCGGTAAGAGAAATGAGCGGTTGATTCATAGTGTCCTTGTCTTCAGCGGTAGCGAGGTTCGTCATGCCTTCATGGGTTCGCGCTTAAGCGGTTCGCCGCGTTTGCGGACGACACGGGCCGGAACGCCAATGGCGACCGAAAACGGCGGGACCGGCTTCACGACCACCGCTCCCGATCCGACCACCGAGCCGTCGCCGATGTCCGCCGACCACAGCACGCAGACGCACATGCCGAGGTAGCAGTCCCGGCCGATGACGACCTTGCGCGTGTGGCCGCCTTGCGCGATGATCGGCCGCGCGGGATCGTCGAACTTGTGTGCATAGGGGGTGATCGTGATGTTCTGGGCCAGCAGCGTGTCGTCGCCAATCTCGAGGCCCCGGTGGCCATGGATGCAGCAGCGTGTACCGATATAGACCCGTTTGCCGATCTCAATATAGCCTTCGCTCCCCTCGGTGTCGAGATAGACCTCGCACTTGAGCCGCGCGCCGTCGCCCAGCGTGATACCCCGTTCGGAACGGGCGATCAAGGTGCAGCCGTCGTCGATGCTCGCGCCATCGCCCAGCGAGATGGCCTGTGGATTGATCAGGCGGACACCGCGGCCGATTTGGACATTGCGTCCCATGTGGCGCAACCGGTTGGCATAGTAGCGCTGCCGCAGCGCCGCGGCTTCCGGCGTGTCCATCTCCATGAAAACGGCGCGGTGGTAGGCCTCGCGTCCCTCGGGACCGAGCTGTTCAAAGGCGTCTGTGAAGAATGTGTCCATGGTTGTTTCCCCTGCGGGTTGCTCATCCCGTCTGGACCGTCCCCGGCCGCCCTCCCGACGCGCCACGACCGTGCTCGCGGTAGTGGCGGAACCCCTCGATCAGCGTCTTCATGTTCTCCAACGGCACGCCAGGGGCTATCGAACTCGAACAGCCGAGCATGAGCCCGACCTTCGGCCCCTTCTCGACCAGCCAGTCGATCTGGCGCCTGACATCCGCGGGTGTGCCGTGCGGCAGGGTGGTGGTCACCGAAACGCCGCCCATGATGAAGAGGTCGTCGCCGTCGCGGGTCTTCATGCGGCAGATCGCCTCGTAGTCCATGCCGTCCTCGCACTGAAAGCCCTGGAAGCCGCCGAGGCCGCATTCGAGCAGGCGCGGCACCATGGCCATCAGGTTGCCGTCGCAATGCCAGATCAGGCGGATGCCCGCGTCGAGCAGCGGCCGGATCGCGCGGGCGAAGTGCGGGAACCAGATGCGGTCGAGGCTCCTGACGTCGACCAGCGTGCCGCGCGAGTCGGCCATGTCGTGATCGAGACGCACGAGTCTGGGAAGGCCGCCCTCGATGATGGCGCGGGCCGCGATGCGGTTGAAGACTTCGGAGGCGTCGGCATGGAGTTTGAAGCCCCTCTCGATGACGTCGGGGTCGAGCGCGTAGGCCATGAAGTAGTTGGCGTAGCCGTAGTGTCCGTACAGGAAGCCGGGAAAGGAGAAGAAGCCTCCGTAGGGTCCCTTGAGCATGTTCATGCCGAACAGTTCCTGCACGGCGACCTCGCCGGCGATCCGTTGCCGCACCTCCGCGTCGGCGTGGCTTTCCAGGTTCCGCTTCCACCGGACCCACGAGGGAAACAGGAAGGTCTCCATGTGTTCCACGGCCGCCTCGGGCGAGTCGATCACGAGGCCGTCGCGGATGATCGTCTCCGCGCCGGTGGTGGCGCCGCGGGCCGTTTCCGAGTCGAAGCCTTGATCCCGCATGCTGAGCGGGTTCTCGGGGATCCACTGGTCGATGAAGCAGGACCCCGTGCGCAGTTTGTAGTCGAGGTAGACCCGCACGGGGTCTTGGGGATAGCTGCCCGGCGGATGGCCCGAGAAGGTTTCCAGATGCGACCACTGCATGCAATTCCCGCTGCCGGTGGGAATGCCGCGCGTCGGCTTCATCGCGATCGTATCGAGCGCCAGCCGCGCGTTTCCCCGCCAGCGGCCGTCATACGCGTGGTAGGTGATGGGTTGCGTCATGGCTCGTGCATCCTCATGGCTTCGATTCTGTCGATTCTGCCCCGTGGCCACTGCCAGGAAACGTTCACGGTCGGTCATGGATCGCTTCATCATTGATGCGTTCCTTCGCAAGCGTCTGCCGATGTTGCAGGTAGGCCTGCCGCTCCAGGCCCGCGGTGTGCGCCGGGTCGTACGTGACCTCGGGCAGGGCGTCAAGCAGCGCCGCGACCCGTTCGCGGGAGGCGCCGGCGGCCAACTGCCGACGCGCCTCGCCTTGCGCCTTCAGGTAGGCCAGCATCTGCTCGATGGCATGCAGGTGCGCCACCAGTTCCGGCAGAAACTCCTGCGGCGAGAGGGTCACCGGCCAAGCCGCCCGGTGGCCGGCGGGGAGCGCGAGCGCCGCGACTTCCTTCAGCGAGGATTGCGCCATGGCCAGCCCCTGCTCCGCCCAGTCGGCAGGCAGCTCGTCCGCAACCGGATTCTCCGCATTCAAAGCTTCATTGGGATCACCCACCTTGAGGCTGTAGCGCAGACTGCGGCAGCGGGCGTGCTCGATGGCTTCAAGCGCGCGCACCAGCACCGCGGCTGCCGCCGTGCCGAAGAAGCCCTCGGCGTATTCCCGCAGCAGCGCCTGGGCGTCGAGGGCAGGATCCTGCATCAGGCGACCGGCCATGAACAGGTTGTGCATGTTCAGCCCGGAACAGCAGTCGTCCACCGTATGCCAGGTCACCGCTTCCGGGGTTCCGGCCGGCAGGCTGCGGACGTAGTTCTGCAGCAGGCGGGTGTGGACGTGCAGTGCGGGCTGGATTTCCATGTCGGTCGTGTACCAGGCCCAGACGGCGGCCTTGCGACCCGTTGCGGCGATGGCGCGCAGGTCGGCGGCGCTGAGTTGGCCGTAGCGGTCGAGATGCACGCCGTCGCCGCCGTAGTTCATGATGCCGAGCGCGACACCCGAGGCGGCGTCGAACGCCGGGTCGCCGACGATGCTCTGCACGCCGTCATAGCCCGGCCAGCCGGTGCCGTAGCTCTTGTTGCCGGGATAGAGCATCCAGTTGCTGAAATAGCCGCCGATGCCGGGGTTGACGGCGCGGAAGTGCTCCATGACGGCGTTGTGCATCTCGACCGCAGTGTGGATGGAGCAGTCGGGGCAGCCGGGCGTCGCGCCGCCGGGGTCGTTCCAGTGCGTCACCACCCGGTCCACTTCCCCGCCGACGGCGCGAGCGGAGCGCTCCCACTCCCGGCGCAGCGCGTCGCGATGGGCGGGCTGGTGCCAGTCGAGGATCGGGTACGGGTCGGCGAATCCCGGCATGACGGCGCTGATGGTGTTGCCCCAGACGAACTGGGTGACTGACATCCCGTGCTCCCGTGCCGCGGCAATCTGGATCTTCACCCGGCGCACCCACTCCTCCATGGTCTGGCCGGCGTTGCGGTGCATCTGCCCCACCACACTCACTTGGAGCGCATTGTAGCCGAAGGCGTGCAGCATAGCCACATGCCTCCGGATCCGCTCGTCCGACCAGTAGCACATGAAATACTGCTGCTTCAATTCCGGCGTCATGGTGTTCCAGATGCCGGAGTTCGGGCAAGCCAGGATCACTTCCCGGACCGGAATGAAAGGGGTTTTCGAAAACTTCATTCGTGCTTCCCCTGTTCCCTCGTTTCGTCCGCCGCGTGCGAAGCTCCGGCGGCGGCCAGCAGCGCGGCGCCGGCGGCGCCGGCGTGCGCCGGGCCGACGGTCAGGTCGAGTCCGGTGGCCGCCGCCAGGATCCCCGGCCACACGGGGCTGTTGCCGGGGCCGCCGACCATCACCGCGCGGCGGAAGGCGAAGCCGCGCGCGTGCAGCCGTTCGATCCGTTCGTTCAACGCCCGCGCCGCGCTTTCCATCACGGCGCGGGCGATCTGCGCCGGCGTGCCGTCGACCCGCCGCGGCGGCGCGAGCAGGTCGATCACCAGCCCGCCCGCTCCGGGCGGCGCCTCGGCCGCCCGCGCGTCGAACACCCGCAGCGGCTCGGCTTCGCCGGGGGCGATCTGGTGCGCGACGTACCAGTCGATCACCGGGCCGATGGCGGGAACGGAGAACATGCCTCCCCAGGGGCCGCCCGCGGCGGAGAGGAACGGGTCGCAGAGCAGCTCCGCATCGATCAGCGCGTCGCGGTCGGCGCAGGGAAGGAAGGCGACCCACGACGTGCCGCAGGAGAGCATCAGCTGGCCCGGCTTCAGCACGCCGACCGCCCGCGCCGCCGATGGATGGTCGAAGGCGCCGGTGACGGCCAGCGTCTCCTCGGTCAGTCCGGTCGCCCGCGCCGCCGCGGCCGTCAGCGGCCCCACCGCCGTTCCCGAAGCGGTCAACCGCGAAAGCTGGTCCTCGCGCAGCCCCAACCGTTCAAGATAGGGACGGTGCCAGCGGCGTTCCACCTGGCGCTGCAGGTGGAAGGTCGTGGCGGTCGAGTGGTCCATCGCCCATCGCCCGGTCAGATGAAACAGCAGCCAGTCGGTGTTCATGCAGGCGCGGGCGGCGCGGCCGAAGACCCCGGGGCGGTGCGCGCGCAGCCAGGCCAGATGGGCCAGCGGGAAGGTTTCGATGCAGGGCCAGCCGACGACGCGGCGCACGGCCGCTGGCGTCAGGCCGTCCAGCGCGCGGGGGGCGCGCCCCGCGCAGCGGTGGTCCATCCAGTTGACAATCGGGGTCAGGGGGACGCCGGCGCCGTCGGTCAGCAGCGTGTTGCCCGAGGCGCCGGAAAGAGCGAGCGCGCGCACGGGGAGCGGCGCCGCCGCGGCCAGCTCGCGGATCAGGCCGGTGACGTCGCGCCAGTGCGCGCGGGGATCGGCTTCGACCCGGCCGGCCGCCGGCCGGTCATAGGCCACCGGGCGCCTGGCTGCGCGCAGCACCCGCCCGGCCGCGTCGGCGAGGACCCCTTTGAGGGCGCTGGTCCCCAGGTCGATTCCGATGAATGTGTCGCGTGCGGTGGCCATGCCTTTGCCCTCGCCCGGGCCGTTCATGTGTCCTGTTCGCGGAATTGCTGGATGCCCCGGGTTTCGGGCACCTGCCAGGCGGAAAGGAGGTTGACGACGGCCAGAACGGACAGAAACGCGAAGAACGCGGCATACGCCTCCTTCGGGTAGATCACCGTTCCGGACACGGTCTTCCGCGCCGCGTCGCGGAACTGGTCGAGGATCAGGCCGCCGACCTGGCCGACGGTGCCGCAGGCGACATACGACAAGCCGTTGATCACCGCGATGCACATCGCGACGGTTCCCGGGCGGCTGAGTTCGCGCATCGCCGAGGTGCTGGACGGCATCGAGAGTCCCGTAACAGCCAGCATGACGTATCCCACCGGAAACACCCAGCCAGGCGCGTCGCTCAGGACCGCGGCCAGCAGCAGGCAGACCGTCAGCGCGAACAGGATCGCTCCACCGCGGATCGGCGGGCGCCGGCGCTCATCGAACAAACGCGGCAGACTGCCTCCTAGCGCCACGCTGCAGACACTGGTGATGGTCATGGCGAGCACGCATGCGGCGGCTCCGGACGAACTCAACCCGCCGAAATCCTGGAGGAATTTCTTCCCCAGCACCGTCTGCAGCGTGAACACCGTGGGAAAGGCGAGCAGGCTGCAAATACAGAGCGGACGCACCTGGCGGTTGCGCAGCACCTCGGTCAGGGAACTCAGCGACAGCGGTTGCGGCGTCTGCGAACCGGCCCCCAGCCAGCGCAGGGCGCTGCCGGCCACGGTCAAGGCGACCGCCAGCAGAAAGGCGACCCCCAGCAGGGTGTGCCGCCAGCCGAAGGCGTCGGCCAGCCTCTCGAACGGCAGTGTCGCCATCACGCCGCCGCTGTAGCCCACGGCGAGGATGATGCCCAGCCAGAGGGTGAACCGGCGCTGGTCGAACAGGCGGTCGAGCTCCTTGATCAGACAGAGGTACATGAAACTCGCGCCCAGCCCGGTGACCGCCCGCGAGGCGAATGCCAGCCCCGCCGACCGGCTCAGCGGAAACAGCGTGGCGCCGGCGAGCATCACCGCTCCGCCCCAGACCAGCGTGCGCGCCCCGCCGTAGCGGGCGGCCAGCAACCCCACCACGATCTGCATCCCGCCGTAGATCCAGGTGAACATCGAACCCATCGCCGCCACGGCCGAGGCGCTCAGCCCCAGGTCAACCTGCAGGTCGTCGAAAATCGTGCCGGGGATCGCGGAACGGAGGAAATAGGAGAAGAAATAGACCGACCCCATCGCCGCGAAAGCGGCCGCGACGCGTGGAGCGGCTGGAGGCGGGCGGGAAGGGGTGGGAGCGGGTGGAGTGTTTGCAGGCATGGCGGACGGGGAGCGGACGGGGGAGGCTTGCGCGGCCGGTGTCAGCGCGGCGCGTCGCCCCAGTCGGCGACGGCCACGGTCTCGCCGTCGCGCAGTGCCGATTCGTGCGCCGCCACGCCCATGGCCATGTAGCGGACCGCCTCCCAGACGTTGATCGCGGGCTGGCGGTTGCCGGCGAGCGCATCGACGAACTCGTGAACCAGGTAGGGGTGCGAGCCGCCGTGGCCGGTCGGCTGGAAGTCGATGCTCAGCAGCTCCTCGGTCGACTTGCCGCGGTGCATCACCCGCTTGAACGCCAGCTCGACTTCGGGCGGCAGCGGGTCGAACATCTCCCGGGGCGTCAGCGCGGTCTGCTCGGGCCGGGGAAGGTTTTCGAGATCGGGCTCCGGGAACGACGGGCGCTGGGTGGCGAACCAGCGGCGCTCGGAGAACGATCCCCGCGTGCCGAAGACGCGGAATGTCTCGCCGTCGTTGCCGGCGACGCCGGGCATCTCGCGCGCCTCGAGAATGCGCACGACCGCGCCATTGCTCATCTTGAACAGCGCCATCTCGTTGCTGAACGCCTGACTGGCGAAGTGGGGGTCGCCCTCGCGGTTGCGGTAGCCGTAGGCGTTGACCCGCACGGCGTGGGCGTTCATGACGCTGACCGGACCGCTGACCGAATGGGTCGGGTAGTGCATGGGCCCGCCCAGGACGCCGCGCGCCGTGTAGGCGTCGCGGATGGGCGGCCACTCGCGCCCCGACGCGCTCGACTGGCGCTGGCGCTGCACCTGCCGCAGGTTGCACCCGCTGTCGACATCGTGCATGTATTCGCCCTCGGCGTAGACGAAGTCGCCAAACGCGCCGGCGCGCGCCTTGCGGCGGCAGAACATCGCCTCGGGGCGGTAGAACGTCGTCTCGCCGAGCATGTACGAGCATCCGGTCCGCTTCACCGCCGCGACCAGCTGGTCGCACCAGTCGAGGATCTCGTTGTTGTCGGGGATGCACATCACCGGCACGGCGCTGTAGACGTGCTTGCCGCTCTCCAGCGCCTGCAGGCACTGCGGCGCGTGGAGCCAGGGCTGCGTGATGACCACCAGCGCGTCGAAGTCGGCTCTGCAGATCTCGTCGATCGAGGCGTAGCGGTCGCGCGGGTTGAATTTGCCGGCATAGAACGGGTCGCCGGCGAATTTCTCCACCAGGCTCGCCTCGCGGTCGCAGAAGCCGATGCGGTCCACCGCCGGGTGGTTCTTGAACAGCGGCGCGAAACAGCTGCCGAACGACCCCAACCCGACCAATCCGATGCTGATGCCCATGGTGATGCTCCTGTCGCTTTGACCGCGGTTCGTGCCCGGATCGCCGCCCGCCGCCCCCGGCTCCACGGTCGGAGACGCAGGTTGACGGCACAATCATGCGCGATTTAGTGAAAGAGGACTTCACCCGGAAAACGCGCAATTTATACTACATTGGGGCTTGAAGTAAAAGACAATCGGTGCTTCAGGGGCGCATTCTCGTTCCACAGACTTGGGAATGCGAGACGGCCGGCGCGTCAGCGGCGACGCCGACACTGCGCGGCGGCGGTTGGGAACGATGGCCGCCGTGCAACGTCGGCCCCGCTTGGCTCGCGCCCCGCCACCTGTGCGCCGGCGACAGTTTCCCACAAGTTGGAGGCTCTTGCAAACCCCCCCGGACGCTGCGCCTGACGGCTTGCGTCCGGGGGGTTTTGTAGGATTTTTT
>CAYVKQ010000067.1:7991-11931 GCA_964451945.1 uncultured Lentisphaerales bacterium | reverse complement strand
CGCCAGGCGATCGTGCAGGACCCGGCGTGGCGGCAGGGCGACTACTACACCGAGGGCGGGCCGCCCAAGCGCGGACTCGCCAGCGCCCGCAAACTGGCGCACATCACCTACCTGTCGCAGCGGCTGATGGAGAACAAGTTCGGCCGCGAGAAACGCCCCGAATGGCTCAACGCCGACGCCGCCTTCCACGACGAGTCGCGCCGGCTCTTCCGCAGCTACTTCCAGATCGAAAGCTACCTCGAGCACCAGGGGTCCAAGTTTGTCGAGCGCTTCGACGCCAACTCCTATCTCCACATCACGCGCGCCATGGACGAGTACGATCTGGCCGAGACGTTCGGTTCGCTGGAGAAGGCGTTCGCCCCGGTGGCGGCGCGGATGCTGGTCGTCTCGCTCAGCGGCGACTGGCTTTTCATGCCCGAACAGTCGGCCGACATCGTCACGGCGCTCATCCGCAACCGCAAACGGGTTTCCTACTGTCACCTCGACGCGCCGGCGGGGCACGACGCCTTCCTGACCCACATCGCCGACCTCACCCGGGTGATCCGCGCCTTTCTGCCGTGGGTCGGCGCACCGTCGGACGCCGCCGCCGCCGTGCGCTCCGACGCCGAGGACGCGCTGATCGCCGGGTTTGTGCCGGCGGGCGCGCGCGTGCTCGACCTCGGCTGCGGCGGCGGGGAATTGCTCACGCGCCTCGAACGGGATCGCCGGGTGTCGGGCACCGGCGTCGAGATCGACATCGACCGCGTCGTTCGCACGATCGACGCCGGGCACGACACGCTGCTGGAGGATATCAACGACGGCCTGTGCATGATTCCAGACGACGCCTACGATGTGGCGGTGCTGAGCGAGACGCTGCAGGTCATCCTGCGGCCGCGGGAGGCGCTGCATCAGATTCTGCGCGTCGCGCGCGAGGCGGTGGTCGCCTTTCCCAACTTCGGCTACCTGCCGGTCCGCGCCCGCCTGCTGCTGCAGGGGCGCATGCCCAAGGCCAAGGCGCTGCCGTACGAGTGGTACGACACGCCGAACATCCACCTCTTCACGCTGCAGGACTTCCTGCGCCTCTGCGCCGAAGACGGCATCACCGTGAAGCACATCCGCTGCCTTTCCCGCAGCCGGGTCGGGCGTCTGCTCAACGCCCTCGGGCACCGCAACCTCGGCGCCGACCGCGTGATCGCCCACATCGCCCGCTGACCCGCCCTACGGCAGCTTCTCCTGCAACGCGCCGACCTTCTGCCGCACGCGCTGCAGTACGCCGGAGCCGACCGACAACGCCTCGTCGCGCAGGCGGCGGGCGGTGTCGGCGGCCTGTTCGGCGACGGTCGGCTCCGGGGGCAGCAGGTCGCGGTGGCCGGCGGCGGCAAGGGCGCGGCAGAGGTCGGGATGTGCGGCGGCGTCGGCCGCGGTCCAGCCGCGGATGTCGACGCGTGTCTCCGCAAACGTGAGGCCGCGCTTGGGCACGATCACCAGGCCGCTCGCCGTTGTCACCAGATGGCGCCCGGCCAGCCACAGGAGCGCCGCCGCGGCGGCGGCCGCCGCCAGCGCCGCGGCCAGCAGCACCGGCCACCGCCGGCGGCGCGCGGCCGGTGTCGTGTCGCGCGTCGTCGAACTGTTGTCCGTTTGCATGGTTTTCCCCCTCCGGTTTCCGTGTCTCCGCCCCGCGGTGCGTTGCGGTAGAGCGTGCCAGAGGGGGCGGGCGGTGTCAAGGGCGGCGGCTTCCGAATTCCAGTTGACAAGGCGGCGGCGGGTGGCGGATGATTGGGTGATGGAAGACGCCAACTCTTATCTTGCCCTCTTCTTCGAGCCGATCCGCCCCTATCTGCAGGACGACGCCGTGTCGGAGATCCTGATCAACGGTCCGGGGCAGGTCTATATCGAGCGCCGGGGGAAGCTCGAGGCGACCGAGGCGCGGTTCGTCAGCGAACCGGCGCTCAAGGCGGCCGCCGTGAACGTGGCCAAGAGCGTGGGGCGCCTGCTGAACGAGGAGAACCCGCGCCTCGACGCCCGCCTGCCCGACGGGTCGCGCGTCCACGCCGTCATCCCGCCGCTGGCGCGCGGCGGCACCGTGGTCGCGATCCGCAGGTTCAGGAAGGAGAAGCTCACCATCGCCCAGCTCGTCGCCTTCGGCAGCGTCACCGAGGGGGGCGCCCGCCTGATCGAAACGATCGTCAGGCTGCACAAGAACGTGATCGTCTCGGGCGCCACCTCCTCGGGGAAGACGTCGGTGCTGAACGTGCTGAGCGCCTTCATCCCCGACACGGAGCGGATCCTGGTGATCGAGGACGCGAGCGAGCTGCAGCTGCAGCAGCGGCACACGGTCTGCTTCGAGACCCGCAAGCCCGACAAGAACGGCCTGGGCGAGGTGACGATCCGCGACCTGATCCACTCATCGCTGCGCCTGCGGCCCGACCGCCTCGTCATCGGCGAGATCCGCGGCGGCGAGGCGCTCGACCTGCTCCAGGCGCTCAACACCGGCCACGCCGGGAGCCTGTCGACCATCCACGCCAACAGTCCGCGCGACTCCCTCTCGCGGATCGAAACCTGCGCCCTGCTCAGCGGCATCGACATTCCGCTCACGGCGCTGCGCGCCCAGGTGGCGTCGGCGATCGACGTCGTGGTCCACACCGCCCGTCTCGCCGACGGCTCGCGCAAGATCACCGCGGTCTCCGAGGTGCTGGGACTGGAGGGCGGCGACTACCGGACGCAGGACCTCTACGTCTACAAGATTCAGGGAATCGGCCCCGACGGCGCCGTCAGCGGCCAGTTCTGCGGCACGGGCGCCCGGCCGACCTTCCTCGACGACGCCCGCATGCGCGGGCTGCCGCTCGACGAGTCGCTCTTCGCCGCGCCGTAGGCGGCCGCTTCTCAACCCGCGCCTTCGCACTCAGAAGCCGAGAAACGAGCGCTTCTCCTCTTTCTCCAGCAGGATGTCGATCCGCCGCGTCTCCCCCGGTTTCACGCGGTAGTACTGCTTCACCGGCTTGTAGCCTTTGCAGGTCACCGCAACCTCGTGGTTCTCTTCCGGTGTCACCGCCACCCGTCCCGCGGTGACCCGCTCGCCGTTCACCTGCACCACCGCCTGCCGGGGTGAAACGGTGATCTCGATCGCGGTGGCGCCGGCCGCAGCGGGCGCCGCCGGCACGGCCGGTTCCGGCGCGGGCACGGCTGGTTTGGCTGCCGGTGCCGGCGCGGGCTTGACCGGCTGCGGCACTGGCGCAGGCGTCGGCGCCGACGTGACCGGCTTTGGTGCAGGCACGGGGTCGGCTGGTTTCGTTGCCGGTGCGGCTACGGGCGCCGGTGTGGGTATCGGCGCGGGGGCGGGCGCCAGCGTGACCGGCTTTGGTGCCGGCGGCGGCGCCAGGCGCTTGGCAATCGCCTCGTCGAACTGCCGCTCGATGCCGCCGGCGCGGGGGAGGGTGATCGTTTCGGTGTGCGTGCGATCGCGGTCGGCGCCGCGGACGGTGACGGTGGCGGTCCGCTCGTCGCCGGCGACCGGAACTTCCCACTCGCGCACCGCGCCGGCGGTCAGCGCGGCCTCGGCGCCGGCCCCTTCGATGGTCACCCGCAACGGCTCGCCGCTGTTGTTCTTCAGGCGGAGCACGCACACGTCCTGTCGCTGCTGCAGTGTGCGGCGGAGGGTGGCGGCGTCGGCGCCGAAGAGCGCATCGGCCTCCCCGGCCGCCAGCGCGGCGGCCGCGAGCTTGAGCCGGTGCGAACGGCCGTCGAGCGGCTCCTTCTGTTCCAGCGCCTGCGCCAGCAGATTGCGGCAGGCGGCGCGGACTCCCTCCCATTTGGGTTTCACCGCGGCCTCTTCACGCACGTCCGCGGCGACGCCCGCCAGCGCCGCCATGGCGGCGGCGCAATCGGCCGCCGTCCCCTTGCGCAGGCGCTCGGCGAGGGCGTCGAGGTCGGCCGTGGCGCGGGCGACGGCCGCCCGCCGCGC
>CAYVKQ010000067.1:0-7891 GCA_964451945.1 uncultured Lentisphaerales bacterium | reverse complement strand
GCTCGGCGAGGGCGTCGAGGTCGGCCGTGGCGCGGGCGACGGCCGCCCGCCGCGCATCCTCGGCCGCCTTTTGCCGCGCCGCTTCCGCCGCCTGCAACCGCGCCTCCTCGGCTGCCTTCTGCCGTGCCACTTCCTCCGCCTGCACCCGCGCCGCCTCGGTTGCCTTCTGCCGCTCCGCCTCGGCTTTCCGGCGTGCGGCTTCGGCCTGTTCCAGGGCGGCCTCGGCCTGCTGGCGTTGCTTCGTCTCGAACGTGTCGCGCGCCGCGGCGGTGCGCGCCGCCGCTTCCTGCAGCGTCGTGGCGACCAGCGCCAGCAGCGCCGGCGCCTGCGTCCCCATCCGCGCCAACTGCTCGGCCGGCTCCCTGCCGTCGCTCCCCTGGGCGTAGGCGGCGAGCGCGGCATCGCGGACGCGCGCAACATAGGCGGCGGCATTGGTTTGCAGCACGGCGCGCAGCGCGGCGAGGCGGCGTTCCTTTTCGGCGTCGTCGACACCCTCCCACGCTGTCCGCTCCTGGCGGGCCAGCGCGTCGGCTGCGGCGCCGGCGGCGAGCCACGCCTCGTCGCCGTCGATTGTCCGCGGGATGGCCGCGAGCAGCCGCTGGTAGACCGGATCCTGCTCCGGCGCGGCGGCGCCGCGCTCGCGGAGCCGGCCCGCCAGCACAACCCCGCCGGCAGCGAGCAGCGCCACGCCCGCAGCCGCGCCGATGGCCCGCAACAGCCGTTTGCGGCGGCGGCGTCCGGCCTCTTTGCGGCCGGCGGCGATCAGGTCGTCCGCGCCCGCCTGCAGAGCGGCCGCATCGAGCGGACGCGTTCCCGCGGTCGCGCCGGGTTCCGCCTGCGGCTGCGCTCCCGCGGCGAAGGTGGCCATGGTCACCTCGCCGGCGTCGAAGGCGTCGTCGTCCGCCGGTGCCGCCGCGGCGGCGGGAAGGAGCGCCTCGCGCAGCGCCGCCGCCATCGCGGCGGCGGAACCGAAGCGGGCCGACGGTTTCTCGGCGAGGGCCGTGAGCAGCAGCGGCCGGAACCGCGGATAGCGGGTGAAGACTTCGTCGTCGAAGGCAATGGCGGCCGGTTTGCGGATGCGGTCCTGGAAGGCGGCCCAGGCCGAATTGAGGTCGGTCGGCAGCCGCTCGAAGACCGGCTTGCCGACGAGGCTCTCATAGAGGCAGAGGCCGAGCGCGTAGAGGTCCGACTGCGGCGAGCCGCGGTCGCCGCCGGCCTCGGCGAACTCCGGCGCCATGTAGTCGAGCGTTCCCGGCACGCCGCCGACGGTCACGGTGCCGCTGACGTCGCGGGCGACCCCGAGGTCGAAGATCTTCCCCTTTTCGGGCTGCCCCATCGGCGCGTAGAGGTTGCCCGGCTTGATGTCGCGGTGGATGATCGGCCGCGCGTTGCCGTGCAGGAACTGGAGCGCCGCGAGGTAGCTGCCGAACAGCGCCACCGCCTCGGCGGGATCGAGCCGCCCCTCGTGCCGGATGCGGTGGCGCAGCGTCCAGCCGGGCATCCCCTCGAGGAACTCCATGACGAGGAAGAACTGCTTGTCGCCGCCGGTCCCCTCGATCATCATGAAATCGACGTACTTCACCAGGTTCGGGTGCGAATACTGCTGGAGGATCTTGGCCTCCTTGAGAAACCGGTCCGACTGCTTCTCGGAGAAGAGGTATTTGACCGCGACCAGCATGCCGTCGGCGACGCGGCGCCCCTTGAAGACCTCGCCGAAGCCGCCGCGGCCGAGGACCGCCAGCAGCTCGTATTCATCCTTGTTCCGGTGGCGCAGGCGGCGGGTGCGGATCTTGCGGAAGTCCTCCAGCATCGCGGCAAAGGAGGGGTAGCGCTCGGCGCGCGCCGCGGCGAGGCTCTTGACGACCACGTTCCGGGCCTGGCTCAGGACGCGGAAGACGCCGGGGCGGAAAGAGGGGGCGGGAGGGGCGGCGGCGCGCCAGCGGTTGAGGTAGCCGATGTGCGCGGTCTCGCCCAGCGGCTCGAACGGAAGCGAACCGGTGAGCGCCTGGTAGAAGCAGACGCCGAGGCTGAAGATGTCCGAGACCTCGTCGCCGTGAAAGCCCTCGATGGCGATGAAATCGGGGGCCATGTAGTCGAAGGTTCCCTTCCAGCCGGCGGTGCTCATCTGCCCGCTGTCGTCGCGGCGCGCGATGTCGAAGTCGATCAGCTTGGTGCGGCCGTCGCTCGTGAGGAAGATGTTGGATGGTTTGATGTCGCGGTGGGTGACGCCCCGTTCGCGCGCGTGGATCAGCGCCGCCAGGCACTGCTCGAAAATCTCCTCGACCTGGGGCCAGGGCAGTCCCGTCCCCGCCTTCTTGAGGCGGTCGCCGAGCGACTCGCCCTCGAGCAGTTCCATGACGAGGCACTGGGCTTCGTCCCATTCGCCGGCGTGCCAGGAGAAGCAATCGCGGTAGCTGACGATGTTGGTGTGGGAGAGGCGGCGCAGGATCTCGGCCTGCTCCTGGAACTTGAGGCGCAGTTTCTCGTCCTCGCCCGTGATGCGGACGACCTTGAGCGCGACCTCCTCGTCCCGCTTCACGAAGGGGAGGGCGTCGGAGACGCAGCGCGCGCGGTAGACTCGCCCCTGGGCGCCGTCCCCGATCAGGGCCACCAGCTCGTAGTCGCCGATCCGTTCCTTGCCGTTCTCCGCCATGGTGCCATCCTATCGCTTGAACCAGAGAAACCACGCCGCCGCCGCAGCAGCAGCAGCAGCAGCAGCCAGCACCAGGACCGCCAGCCAGAATCCGCGCGGCGGCGTTGCGCGCGGCGCCGCGCCGGGCGCCGGTGCCTCCGCCCGCGCCGTCTCCTTGGTGGGGGCCGCCGGGGTCGCCAGGCCGTCCGCGGCGGCGGGCGGCGTCACCCCTTCGCCCGAGAGCGGCTGGGGAGGCGTCGGCGGCGTCGCGCGCGCCGCCCCGGGGGGCGTAACCCCCTCTTTCTCGAAACCGGCGGTGTCGACCGTCTTCCCGGTCTGGGAGGTTTGGCCGGTTTCCCGCTCGTCCACCGCCGGCGCGGGCGCCGCCGGCTCCTCCTCGAGTTCGAGGGTCTGCGGCGGCACGGCCATGGTCGGCGCGGGCGGCAGCTCCGCGACGCGGACGACCACCACCGTGACGTTGTCCTCGCCCCCGGCGGCCAGCGCCTCGTCGATCAGCAGCCGTGCGAGGGCCTCCGGCGCCGCGCCGCTGTTCTTCTTCAGCAGCCGGGCGAGGGCCTTGTCGCCCACCATCTTGGTGAGGCCGTCGGAGCAGAGGAGGAAGAGGTCGCCCGCCGCCACGTCGACGGGAGTCTTCTCCATGGCGACGGTGGGTTCGAGGCCGACCGCGCGCGTGATGACGCCGCGGAACATGGCCGGCAGGTTCCTGTCGTCGGCGAGGCCCGCCGCCGCCGCGACCGAATGGTCGCTGCTCAACTGCAGCAGCTTGTCGCCGCGGTAGCGGTAGGCGCGGCTGTCGCCGGCGTTCAGCACCACCGCCTGCGCCGGGGTCACGCGGTCGAACGCCAGGGCCACCGCGGTGCTGCCGGTGCCGGTCAGTCCGAGTTCCCCGGCGCGTTCCTTGATCCAGCGACTCGCCTGGTTCAGCGCCCGCTCGGCGAGGCGGGCCGAAGCCCAGGCCGTGACGGCGTAGGGGGCCTCCGGCGCCTCGCTGAAGATTTGCCGCAGGGCGTCGACCACGGCCTGGCTCGCCACTTCGCCCCCCTGGATGCCGCCCATGCCGTCGGCGACGCAGAAGAGCCCCGCCCGCGGCAGCGACAGCACCGAATCCTCGTTGTTCCTGCGTCGCCGCCCCGTGTCGGTCAGTTCCGCCGATGCGAGATACGAAAAGGCATCGCTCACGTGTCGTTCCCCCGTTGTGTCACCGCTGGATCGGTTCGACCTTCAGCGGTGCGCTCTTCTCGCTTTCCAACTGGTCCTTGTCGATCGCCGTGACCGCGATCGTCAACGCCTTCGCCGCCTCGGCCGGCGCCAGGATGTACTCGGGACGCTCGGTCGCCGCGAGCAGATCCCACCCCAGAAGCCGCTTGGACCAGACCTTGTACTGAACGACGTCAGTCTGGGGGGGCGGCGCCCAACCGACCCGCGTCAGGTTGTTCTCGCGCTGCACCGTCAGTCCCGCGGGGGCTTCGGGAGTCGGCTTGGAGCGCCCCTCGACCACCGCGCTCCACAGGCTCTCGATTCCCTCGCGGTCGAGCGCCTTGACGCGGTAATAGCGGAAGGTGCCGGGGTCGAGCCCGGTGTCCTCGGCCGTGAGCGCCGCGGCCGCGGCCGACTGCACCTGCGCCATCTTGCGAAACCCGCCGTCCGGTTTCCTGGAGACTTCCACCAGGTAGCCGTAGACATCCTTCTCGGGATTGGGGGCCCATGTCACCCGGATCACCCGGGCGATCTCCTTGGACGTCTCCAGACCGGACGGGGGCACGGGGATGACCTTGGTCGTCGCGGCAACCGGTTCGGAGGCCGACGAACGGACATTCGCCGTGTTGAACGCGACGACTTTGTACTGGTAGGCCGTGCCGTCGGCCAGCAGGCCGAGGGCGCCCGCGTCCTTCTGTCCGCCGCGGTCGCGGTAGGCCGTTTCGCCGCGGTTGGCAAGGCGGACGATCTGGGTCCAGTCGCTGCCGTCGGCGCCGGCGCGCCAGACTTCGTAGCCGGCAACGGCGGTGTCGGGCGAGGCCTCCCAGGAGAGCGGCACCTCGCGCGGCCGCGCCGACTCCGCCGCGACCTGCCGCACCGGCGGCGGCACCGGGCGCGTCGTCACCCGCACGGTCTCGGAGTCGGCGCTTTCGGCGGTGACCCCGTTGACGGCGCGGATGCGGTAGAAGTAGGCGCCCTCGTCCTCGAGAGTACCCGGGTTGCCGCCGCCGTCGGTGTACTGCGTGGTCAGGCGCCCCTGCGCCTCGCCGATCTTCGTGAACGCCCCGTCGGCGGTGCGCGCCTGGTAGATGTCGTAGCGCACCACATCCTCCTCGGGGCTGGGCTGCCAGGTCAGCGGCACGCAGCGGACCTCGTGCGGAACCGCCGCCAGGCCGCGCGGCGCCGCGGGCGGCGGCAGCGTCTCGACGCCGGCGAAGACGGACGGTTCACTTTCCGCGTCGGCGCTGTTGACGGCGATGACGCGGTAGCGGTACTTCGTGCTGTCCCTGAGCGTCGAGGCGGCGGTGCCGCCGTCCACAAAGTTGGTCGTGTGCGAAACGCCGACGTCGCCGTAGGCATCGGCGCCGGTCTCCTGCGCGCGCTGCACGCGGTAGCGGTTGACGCCCGCGGAGGGCGACGGCGGCCAGGCGACGGTGACCGCGCGCGAACCGGTGGCGGCGGCCTGGAGCGACGGCGGCGGCACGGGGAGCGGCGCGGTGGTCGTCGCCGCGGGCGGGGTCGGATCGCTCATCGTCCCCCGCTTGTCGAAAATCGTGCAGACGCGGTAATAGTAGGTGGTGCTGTCCCGCAGACGGGTGTCCGGGGTGCGGCCGTCGATGAACATCTGGCGGTTGCCGGGGGCGTCGGCCACCCAGGCAAAGGGACCCTCGGGCGATTCGGCCCGTTCGATGCGGTAGCCGTAGACGGCCCGTCCCGGCGTCTGCCACGAGAGCTCGGCCGAGCGCAGCCCGTTGGTCTTCACCGCGAAGCCGGGCGGCTGGCCCCAGGTGACCCGCTGCCGGACCGGCATGGGAAGCGCCCGCCGCCCGCCGCCGCCCGCCCCGGTGTGGCCGCACCCCGCCGCCAGCAGGGCCGCCGCCACGGCCGTCAAGCCAGGCAACGCCATCAGCCGCATTGTTCGAAGATCTCTCCCGTGCCCGGTCTGCATGGATCCCCCTCTCCCGCGCCTTTCATCCCGCCTTCGGCATCCGCGCAAGCGCGGTTTCCAGAATGTTTTCAACGATAGCGCATTTCGGACAAAAGCGCCAGCGCGGAACAACCCCCGCCGCTTGACAGCGCCCGGCGTTGCGCTACCATGGCGACATGTCGTTGCGGGCCGGGAATTCCTCCATGAACTGCCAGCGTTTCAGCCAGGGCTGCTGCGGGTGCTGCGTCAACATGCGCTGGAGCGCCCGCCGGATCGCGGCTTTTCTCGAAGCCAACACGCGGGCGGCCGAGGAGGTGCTGCGGCCGGGAAGGCGTCCGCGCCTGCGCGACTTGGTGCGGCTGCACCTGGCGCGCGGCGGCGGACGCGACCACCTGCTCGCCTTCTGGCTCGTGCCGCCGACGCTGGGCCTCAGCGCCTGGGTGTGGAAGCGGTACTGCGGAAGCTGCTGCTTCGCCGGCTACATCGACCGCGCCGCGGGGCGGGTCGGATGCCTCATCCATCCCGCGCGGTGGGGAACACCCGACCTGCGGCGGCACGCCTTCCCGCTCCTGCCGACTCTCCGCTGCGACCGCGCACTGGTCTGCCCGATGCTCCGCGCCGATCCGCCGGCGGCGGACGGCGGCTGGCTCGCCGTCTCCCGCGCCGGCGCCGCCAGCCTGCGCCGTCGACCGGCCGACCGGTGATCCGGGCATCTGCCCTCGCGATGTGCAACGGATAGGTGGGCGAAACCGAGCCCGATAGCGACACCGCTCACCACCGGTTTCCGCGGATCTGGAGGGTCGGGCTCTGTCCCGACTGGTTTCTGCGGAGGTTCTGCAAGAGCCTCCTATTTTTCAGGCGAAAGACTTTCCGAGAGAAAACGCAGGGCGCTGGCGAGCATCGGCTCGGTGATCGTATGGCCTTGATCCGGTTCGACGAAGGTTTCGACGGAGGGCGGCAGCCCCTCTTCCCGGCAGCGCCGCTCGATCGCCGCCACAAAGGCCTCGCACATGACGGCTGGCGACCCCTCGTCCTTGCCGCCGCGCCCGAGGAACAGTCTCCGCGGCGCGGCGGTCGCCACCACCTGGTCCCAGTCGATGCCGGCGGCAACCATGCCGGGAATGTAGTGGTACAGGCAGTGCGCCAGCTTGTACTGGTAGAACTGGTGCCGCAGCGTGGCGAAGCTCTGGAAGCAGACCCCGGCCCGGACCTTCGGGTTGGCCGCCGTCAGGATGTACGTCTGCGTGCTCCCGCCGGAGAGGCCCATGGCGCCGACGGCGCGGGCGCCCAGCGATTCGAGCGCCTCGATCGCCCGCGAGTTGTCCCACACCGATTTCCATGCCAGGCTGAGTCCGCGCCCCGTCAATTCGGCCTGGACGATGATCTCGTCCCAGAAGAACTGCGAATACCCCCACAGGCGCCGCCGCTCGCCGAACAGCAGCGCGTCCGGCGCCAGCACCCGGTACCCCGCCAGCGCCGCCCGGTAGGCGTGCTGCACCGGATCGTCCGGCTTGGGTTCCGTTTGATGGTTCTTGCCGGCGGTCATGCTGGCCTCGCCGCCGTGCCCGTGGATGGCGAGCACGCCCGGCGCCTCCCGGGGCAGCCCTTTCAGGAACAGGTGGTAGGCCGGGACCGACTCGCCGCGCGCCACGTCGTACACCACCCGCTGCCTGACCACGCCGCCCGGCAGCGGAGTCTCGTCCGTGACGCGCAGGTTCAGCGGAACCTCCGGCTTCTCGAACGGACCCAGCAGGCGGAGAAAACGTTTTTTCACTTCCTCCGCCGGAAGGTCCGCCGGATAGCCCTCGGGCTTGCCGATGAACGTTTCCGGAATCTCCTCGCCATGGCTTCCCCGGATCATCTTTACCCTTTCATTGCCGAACACAACGTAGGTGGTTACTTTACCCCCGCCCCCCCGCGAACACAACCGGAAAAGAGGTTCCCGGTTGCATCCGCGCCGGTTTTACCGCACACTGTTTCCAGCCCGCTTCCAGACCGGCAGGCGCGTATGCGCCGGAAGAGAAGCGCCTTGCCGACACAACACACGAGAGACCCCCCGATGACGACACTCGACCCGACCACGATGAAGGACTGGCAGATCGCCGAAGCCGCCG
>CAYVKQ010000066.1:10886-11993 GCA_964451945.1 uncultured Lentisphaerales bacterium | reverse complement strand
ATCCCCCTCAGCCGCAACGAGGCGTTCGGCAAGGCCCTGGGGCGCTCGGTCGCCATGCGCCGCGTCTTCTACCTCGCCGAAACCTACGCCCCGACCGACGCCACCATGATGATCACCGGCGAGACTGGCACCGGCAAGGAGGTGCTCGCCGAGGAGATCCATCGCCACAGCGCCCGCCGTGCCAAGCCGTTTATCGTCATCGACTGCGCCGCCATGGCCAAGGATCTGATCGAAAGCGAGCTTTTCGGCCACGTCAAGGGGGCCTTCACCGGGGCCAACGCCGACCGCATGGGCGCCTTCGAGGCGGCCGACGGCGGCACGGTCTTCCTCGACGAGATCGGCGACCTCTCGCCCGACCTGCAGCCCAAGCTGCTGCGCGTGCTGGAGAAGCGCGAGATCCGCCGCGTCGGCTGCAACAAGCTGCGCAAGATCAACGTGCGCATCCTCTGCGCCACCAACCGCCACCTCTCGACCGAGGTCAACGAGGGGCGCTTCCGCGAGGACCTCTACTACCGCCTCTCGGTGGTGCAGATGGAACTGCCGCCGCTGCGCCGCCGCAAGGAGGACATCCCGCTGCTGGTGCGGAAGTTCCTCGGCGACCTCCACGGCGCCGACGCGCTCAAGGATGTCGCCCGCTTCGACGAGACGATGGACGTGCTCAAGCGCCACGACTGGCCCGGCAACGTACGCGAACTGCGCAACCTGATCGAGGTCGCCTTCTACAGCGAACGCCGCCCCGTCGACCTCTCGGCCTTCCTCAGCCTGGGCAACCTGCGGACCCAACGCAAACCGGCCGAACCCGAGGCCGTCATCGCCGCCGACAGGCCGTTCAAGGACGCCAAGAACGAACTGATCGAGTATTTCGAAAAGGGCTACCTCCAGGACCTCCTGGCGCGCAACAACAACAACATCTCGCGCTCGGCCCGCGAAGCCGGCATCGAACGCGCCTACCTCCAGCGGCTGGTGCGCAAGTACGACCTCAAGGGGGCGGCCCACGGCGAACCGGCCACGGCGCCCGGCGACGACGTCTAGAAGTGATCGGTGATGCACAGGAGACGCCTGCAAAACCTCAGGTTTGTGCAAGCGGAGGGTTCAGGGTTCGGGGTT
>CAYVKQ010000066.1:0-10876 GCA_964451945.1 uncultured Lentisphaerales bacterium | reverse complement strand
AGGGAGTGTTTTCGGCCTGAACCCTGACTCCTGAACCCTGACGCTTGCAGGGGTTCTGCAAGGGCCTCAACTGATCATTGTTCACTGCTCACCGCATGGCACCACCCGTGGGTGTCGGGCAACTCGCCGTACTGGATCCCCTGGACGCGGTTGAAGAGCTTCTGCAGCACCGGCCCGCAACCCGTCTCCGGGCCGACGGTGATCACCCGCTCGCCGCGGACGATCTGCCACACCGGGGTGACCACCACCGCCGTGCCGCAAGCGCCGATCTCGGCGAATTCCGCGAGCTCCTCGTAGCGGACCGGGCGGACCTCGACCGGCATCCCCAGGTCGCGCGCGATCTGCTGCAGCGTGTCGTTGGTCACGCTCGGCAGGATCGACCGCGAATCGGGGGTCACGTAGCGGCCGTCCCGGGTGATGGCGATGAAGTTCGACGTGGCGAATTCCTCGACGAAGGTGTGCGTGCGCGCATCGAGGTAGAGCTCCACCGGGTAGCCGCGCCGCTTCGATTCCTCGTGCGCGTAGAGGCTGGCCGCGTAGTTGCCGGCCACCTTCACGTTCCCCACGCCGAGCGGAGCCGCGCGGTCGTAGTCGTCGCTGATCGCCGCCCGCACCGGCTGCAGGCCCCCCTTGTAGTAGGCGCCCACCGGCACGACCAGCACCAGGAAGGTGTAGGCGTCGGCCGGGGCCACGCCGATCTGCGCCCCCGAGCCGATCAGCAGCGGCCGGATGTAGAGCGAGCCACCCGTGCCGTAGGGAGGGACATAGTCGGCGTTGGCGCGCACCACCCGCTCGCACGCCTCCAGGAATAGATCCTCGGGCGGCGGCGCCATGCAAGTCCGCCGCGCCGTCGCCGCCATCCGCGCCGCGTTCGCCCGCGGCCGGAACATCCGGACCGCGCCGTCCTTGCAGCGGAACGCCTTCAGCCCTTCGAACGCCGCCTGGCCGTAGTGCAGGCACGAGGCCGCGATGTGCAGGTGGAGATAGGGTTCCTCCGCCAGCGTGCCAGCATCCCAGGCCCCGTTGCGCCACTCGTAGCGGATATGGCAGTTCGTATCCCGGTACTTGAACCCAAGACTCTTCCAATCGATTTGCTTCATGCCGATGCGTCCCTCCCTCGTCGTGCGAAAGTCCTTAAGAATACCGTGTTTCCCGTCCGACGCAATCCATTTCGGCGACGGCGAGCACTTCCCCGTATCCACGAGCAAGCGATTCCGCTACACTGAACGCGCTTCTCTGATCAAGCATCCGGCGAAGCAACCCGGGGAAGGAACACACATGGGCGAATGGACGTTTGTCAACGAGGGATGGTTCGCGTATCTGGTATTGCCGGCGCTGATCTTCTGCGCGCGCATCGTGGACGTCAGCCTCGACACCATGCGCATCATCTTCCTCAACCGCGGGCGGAAGATCACCGCTCCGATCCTCGGCTTTTTCCAGGCGTTGATCTGGATTCTGGCGATTTCGCAGGTGATGAAAAACCTCGCGAACCCGGTCTGCTACCTCTCCTACGGCGCCGGTTTCGGCGCCGGCAACCTGATCGGCATGCTGATCGAGGAGAAGGTGGCGGCGGGGTTGCTGGCGGTGCGGATCATCCTGGCGCGCGGAACGACCGCGCTGGCCGGCGCGCTGCGCGGCCAGGGCTACGGGGTGACGGTGCTCGACGGGCACGGCAGCGCCGGCCCCGTGCAGGTGGTCTTCGCGGTGATCCGCCGCCGCCACCTGCCGCAGATCGTCGGCGAGATCAAACAGCACGCGCCGGGGGCATTCTACTCGATCGAAGAGATCCGCTCCACCACGGGCGGCACGCTGGCGCCGCTGCAGCCGCCGCGGCAGGCGCGGTCGATCCTGCACGGCGGCGGACGGATCTGAAGCCGGGCCGGCCACATGGGGCTTGTCTCCCGCGGAGGCTTGCCGTATGCTGTTGAAAACTGTTTCGGGCGCGTCGGAAAACGCGGCCGCGGAGGAGGAATCGGCATGTTTACAGGCACATACACGGCGATCGTCACACCGTTCAATCGGGACGGTTCCGTCGACTACGGCTGTTTCCGCGCGTTGATCGAGTGGCAGATCGCCTCCGGCGTCGAAGGGCTCGTCCCCGTCGGCACGACGGGCGAGTCGCCGACCCTCGAATGGGACGAGCACCTGAAGGTGATCTCCTTTGCCGCGGAGACGGCCGCGGGGCGGGTCAAGGTGATCGCCGGCACGGGCGCCAACGCCACCGCCGAGGCGATCCACCTGACCCGCAGCGTACTGCAGATGGGCGTCGACGCCACGCTGCAGGTGACGCCCTACTACAACAAGCCGAACCAGGAGGGGCTTTTCCGCCATTTCTCGGCGGTCGCCGACCTCGGCCTCCCCGTGGTCCTCTACAACGTGCCCGGGCGCTCCTCGCGCGAAATCGCGGTGGAAACGGTCGCCCGCCTCGCCGCCCATCCGCGGATCGTCGCCGTGAAGGAGGCGGGAGGGAGCGTCGACCGGGTCAGCGCCATCGCCGCCGCCTGCGCCATCACCATCCTGTCGGGCGATGATTCGCTGGCCGTCCCCATGATCAGCGTCGGCGCGGTCGGCCTGATCAGCGTCGCCTCCAACGTCGCGCCGCGCGAGGTCTCCGACATGGTGCGCGCCGCCTGTGCCGGCGACTTCCGCGCGGCGGGCGCCGCGCACCGCCGCCTCTACCCGCTCTTCCGCGACCTCTTCATCGACACCAACCCGATCCCGGTCAAGGCCGCCCTGGCGCTGCTCGGGCGCTGCGAGGAGACCTACCGCCTGCCGCTGTGCGAACCCTCGTCCAAGGTCCGCGAACAACTCGGCGCCACGCTCCGGGCGCTCCATCTGGTGTAACCCCTATGATGACCATCGCCATCCTCGGCGCGGCCGGCCGCATGGGCCAGATGCTCCTCCGCTGCTCGAAACGCTTCCCCGACCTGCGCGTCGGCGGCGCCTGCGAACAGGCGGGGCACCCCGCGCTCGGCCAGGACGCCGGCACGCTGGCGGGCGCCGGCACCCTCGGCGTCCCCCTTGCCGACACCTGGCCCACCGACGTCGAGGCGGTGATCGACTTCACCTTCCACACGGCGGTCGCCGCCAATCTGGAGCGCGCCGCCGCCCGCCGCCAGGCGGTGGTGCTCGGCACCACCGGGCTCACCGAGGAAGAGAAACACTGCGTCACCGAGGTCGCGCAACACATCCCCATCGTCTGGGCGCCCAATTTCAGCCTCGGCGTCAACCTCCTCCTCGACCTCGTGCGGCGCGCCGCCGCGGTGCTCGGCCCCGCCTACGACGCCGAGATCGTCGAGATGCACCACCGGCTCAAGAAGGACGCCCCCAGCGGCACGGCGCTCGGCCTCGCCGAAGCCCTCGCCGCCGGCCGCGGCGTCGACCTCAAGGCCGTCGCCGTCTGCGGCCGCGAAGGGATCACCGGCGAGCGCCCCCGCGGCGAGATCGGCATCCACGCCCTCCGCGGCGGCGATGTCGTCGGCGACCACACCGTGATCTTCGCCGCCGACGGCGAACGGATCGAACTCGCCCACAAGGCGTCGTCGCGCGAAGCGTTCGCCAACGGCGCCCTCCACGCCGCGGCGTGGCTCCGCGGCAAGCCCGCCGGACTCTACTCCATGCGGGATGTATTGGGACTGAACACCTGAGAAGATCCTCTGGGATCTCCTGTATAGCCACTTGCGTGCAAGTGTGGCACGGGCATCTTGCCCGTGTTCCATGGGTGGGACGCCCATGCCACGCGGGTTCGCAGAAGCCTCACATGTTCTCAATATGTCCAATCAAACCATGATAGACCACGCATCCGCATCCGCGCGCGCCGAGGCGGCGCTCTCGCTCGGCAGCAATCTGGGCGACCGGCTCGGACGGCTGACGGCCGCCCGCGACGCGCTGGCGGCGCTGCCGCAAACGCGTCTGCTGGCGGTGTCGCGGGTCTGGGAGACGGAGCCGGTCGAGGTGCCGCAGGCGTGGCGCGAAGCCGTTTTCCTCAATGCCGTCGTCGTGGTCGCAACGGCGCTCAGCGCCGACGCCTTCTCGGCGGCGGTCCATGGAATCGAGACAGCCCTCGGCCGCGTCCGCGGTCCCGCGCGCAACGTCCCCCGCGCCATCGACATCGACATCGTCTACTTCGGCGACCTCGCCTCCGACCGCCCCGACCTGCGGTTGCCCCACCCCGAGTGGGCGCGCCGCCGCTTCGTCTGCGCGCCGCTCGCCGAGGTCCGCCCCGATCTGGTCCTCCCCGGGCAGACCCGCCCCGTGCGCGCCATCCTCGCCGCGCTTCCCGCGCGCCCGGCCGCCGCGCCCGCCGCACTGCAGTGGTTAGGCGCTAGGAGCTAGGCGTTAGTGTTTTGCCTCTCCACCATCTTTGTCGACCGCGTCGGCCTGAGCCTTGGCGATCATGCCCGCTGCCTAGCGGGCGCGGACCTTCTCGCTGCCGGCGACGCTCTCGCGGACCAAGTCCATGAAGCGGGCGAAGCGGAGTCCCACCTCGGCCGGGCAGGGGTTGGCCAGTTTTCCTTTCCGCACCAGCAGGAAGCGCTCCCACACGCTCATCCACGGCCCGGTCGGCACTGCCTCGGGTTCCGGTTTGCCCGGCCGGATGAGCTGCAGCGTCTCGCCCGCGGCTGCGGTGATCAGCACACCCTTCTCCCCCATCACGACCACCCGCGACTGGCAGTTGATCGAGTCGCCCGCCGCGCACAGCGCGAAGAACACGCCATTCTTGAACGTTCCCGAGACCGCCGACGTGATCTCCACCGGCGCGCCGCGGTTGTCCTGCACGGCCGCCAGCTCGGCCACGTCGGCGCCGGCGAGATCGACCACGGTGTTGATCATGTGCGAGCCGGTGTCGAACAAAAAGCCGCCGCCCGAAATCTCCGGATCCTGGCGCCACTTCCCCACCGTAAACGCCTTCCAGTTCTGGTGCGAATGGGCCGAGATCGAAACCACCGGGCCGATCTCCCCGGCGGCGATCAACTCCCTGGCCTTCTGCACGGCGACCGAGAAACTCCCGGGAAAGGCGACGCTGAGCAGCCGCCCCGTCCGGTCGCGCGCGCGGATGACCTGCTTGGCCTCGCCCTCGTTCAGCACCATCGGCTTCTCGACCAGCACGTCCATGCCCGCCTTGAGCGCGGCGAGGATGTGCGTGACGTGACACTTGTGCGGCGTGACGATCAGCGCGCAGTCGGCGGCGCCCTGCGCCTTGACCAGGTCGCCGATCGTGTCGTAGAACGGCGGCACCTTTTTCCTGCCTGCGTCCGCATAGAGCTTGCGCACCGCCGCGCGCGACTCCTCCGCGATCTCGACGAACCCCGCGATCCGCGTGGTCTTCTCCTGTCTGAGCATGCATCCAATGTGATAGCGACCGAACCCACCCGTGCCGACAACGATGACCGATGTTTTAGCCATGGCGCCTCCTTTGAATGGCGCCGATTATACGCCACCCGGGCGAATGTGGAAAGGGCCTGCGCGTGATCGCGGCAAGGGGTTGACAGTTTCGGAAAATAGGCATATTTTATGCTTAATAAAAGCGGTGTGTTGCATCATGCAGGACGAACGTGTGTCCTGCCGTACCCATGCCGCACAGGGAGGCGCGATGAGCGAGCCGACATTTGAAGAGATCCTGGAGCGCGAGGAGAAAGGCCTGAGCGAGATCGAGGAGCTGTTCCATGAGGAGAGCTTCTTCGAGCGTTTTGCCGGCATCTTCAAGGGCTTCGCCGCCGCGCGCGACTCCAAGGCCTACAAGGTGGCGCGCCGGGAGCTGCAGCGGCTGTGGGCGCCTGTCTGCGCCGTGCTGGTGCCGCTGGTGGCGGTGACCGTCCTCTTCCTCGTGGCGGCTGGGCAGGCGGGCAAGGAGACGGTGATCGAAGTCGAGTACCTGCAGCCCGAGGAGATCCGCGATCTGGTGGAGCCGGAGAAGCCGGTCGACGAGCCGCCGCCCGAGTTCACGCCGACCGACATGGAATTCGTCACCGACACGACGGTGCCGACGCTGGCGCCCGAAGCGCCCGCCAGCGCCCCCGAGGCGATGACCGCGCAACCGGCGGCGATGGATTCGGTGCTGCAGGTGAAGAGCCCCGTGATCATGCGCAACATGGTGGGGGTCACGCGCAACGCCGGCATGCGGGGGCAGCTCCTCAAAACCTACGGTGGCAACCAGAAGACCGAGGATGCCGTGATGCGCGCGCTCCGCTGGCTGAAGAAGAACCAGCTCCCCGACGGCTCGTGGCCGCAGAACAAGGCGGCCATGACCGGCCTCGCCGTCCTCACCTTTCTGGCCCACGGCGAGATTCCCGGCTCGACCTGCCCCGAATTCGGCGAGACCGTTCGCAAAGGGATCGAGTTTCTGATCCGCTCGCAGAATGCGGCCAGCGGCCGCATCAGCTCCTCCTACTCGCATGCCATCGCCACCTACGCCCTGTGCGAGGCCTATGGCATGACCATGAACCCCAACGTGAAGGATGCGGCCGACAAGGCGGTCTACGTGCTGGTCAACGGCCAGAACCCCACCGGCGGCTGGGACTACGGGCTCTCCCCCTGCGAACGCGACGACACCTCGGTCGCGGGCTGGTGCTCCCAGGCGCTGAAGGCCGCCTATCTGGCCAACGCCTACTTCGACACACAGGCGCTCGACGCGGCGATGAAGAAGGCGGTCAAGGGGTTCATCAAGAACAGCAGCCCGAGCGGCGGGTTCGGCTACACCGGACCCGGCGCCGGCGGCCTCTCCAGCGTCGGCACCCTCTGCATGCAGCTGCTCGGCGCGGGCAACACCCCGCAGGTGAAGAATACCCAGGCGCTGATGGACGCCTGGCAGCCTGCGTTCACGCCCGAGCAGGGCGGTGTCGGCGGCAACACCCAGTACTACTACTACTACGCCACCCAGGCGAAGTTCCACAGCGGCGGCAAACGCTGGGATTCCTGGAACGACAAGATGTGGCCGATCTACGTGAAAGAGCAGAAGATCGAAAAGGCCGCCATCGCCGACCACGAGGGCGAGCTCCAGGACATCGGCTGGTGGGAGAACGCCGACGGCAGCACCGACCGGCCGGTGATGGACACCTGCCTCGCCGCGCTGCAGCTCATGGTCTACTACCGCAACCTGCCGACCACGCAGGAGGCGGCGGTACGCGCCGAGGCCACCCTCTCCGCCGGTGCCGACACGGCCGTGCAGAGCGACGATGTCACGGTCGACACGGGCGACCTGTAGCCGCGCGGCGCCCTTCCCTCACTTCACCCCGGCGACCGCCTCGGCGATGTTGAAGCCGTGGTCCTTGATCTTGCGGTACGCGTGCAGGGCGTCCATGATGTAGACGCAGGAGACGGGCGAGACGATGCCGGCGGCCAGGCGGTCCATGCTCTGCTGGCGGTACTCCTTGAACAAGCCGGTGATGTGGTCGCTAGCGGTGCGCAGCCTGGCCATCACATCGCGGTCCCCCGCCTGCAGCGCCGCCCCGACGGCGCGCAGGTAGTCCACGACCTGATCGTGCAGATGGAGGATCTGCTTCATGCCGGTCTCCGAGATCGCCACCTGCTGCCGCCGCGCCCGGATCTGCATCTTCTGCAGGCTGGCCGCGTAGTCGCCGACCGATTCGTACTCGTCGGTGATCCGCAGCTGCAGCCGCGCGTCCACCATCTGCTGCCGGGGCATCTCGATCGTCAGGACATGGCTGATGAAGGTGACGATCTCGGTCTGCATGGTGTCGAGGTCGTCCTCGGCCCGGAACACCTGCTGTTCGCGCTCCTCGTCGCGCTCGGGCGTCACCCACTCCGTCCTCAACACGGTCAGCATGGTGTCGCACATGTCGCGCATCCGCAGAATCTCGCTGGCCGACCGCTGCAGCGCCAGCGCCGGCGTGTCGATCAGACGGTTATCGAAATAGCAGAGGTGGCGCATCTCCGGCACGGACGCGCCGGGAACCAGCCGCGTCAACACCCGGGCCAGCACCCCCACCAGCGGCAGGAAGAGCAGGACCAGGATGATGTTGAACAGGGTGTGGGACAAGGCAATCTGCGACGCGATGCCGTCCATCGTGTCCGACAGGCGCTTGACCAGGCGCATGTAGGGGAAGAAAAAGGGGATCACCAGGAGGACGCCGACCACCTTGGTGACGATGTGGGCGCAGGCGACGCGCACCCCTTCGCGCGACGCGCCCAGCGCCGCCAGTCCGGCGGTCATGGTCGTGCCGATGTTCTGCCCCAGGACCAGCGCCGCGGCGGTGTCCAGATCGATCACGCCGGCGCGCGCGAGGGTGATCGTGATGCCGACCGTCGCCGAGCTCGACTGAACGACCGCCGTGACCAGCGAGCCGACCAGCACGCACTTGACCACGCCCCAGACCGTGCCCGGATGAAACGCCGCGAACCAGTCGATCACCTCCTGGCTTCGGGAGACCGGCAGCAGCCCGTCCTTCATCAGTTCCAGGCCGTAGAACACCATGCCCAGCCCCATCGCCAGCAGCGCGCTATAGCGGACGCGGTCGCGCTTGGCGAAGAGGAAGACGAAGGCGGACAGTCCCAGCAGCGGCAGGCCGTACTTGACGACATTGAGGGCGATGATCCAGGCGGTGATGGTCGTGCCGATGTCGGCACCCAGAATCACCCCGATCGCCTGCCGCAGCGACATCAGGCCGGCGGTGACCATGGAGATCACCATCACCGACGTCACCGAGCTCGACTGGATGATGCAGGTCACGCCCGTGCCGGTGGCGCAGGCCATCAGGCGGTTGTCGGTCACCGAGGCGATCATACGGCGCAGCCTCGCGCCGGCGACGCCCTGCATCCCCTCGGACATGTTCTTCATGCCCAACAGGAACAGAGCCAACCCGCCGACCACCAAAGAGAACATGGCTGTGAAATCGAACATTTGGCTTGGCAGAAGAATAGCATAACGGACCACCGGTCGGACAAGCCCCAAATCTTGCAGGTGTGGCACGCGGGCGCAGTCACGGTTTCTTTGCAGCTCGGCCCTATGCACGCCACCTGGTAGGGCCCGCCGTCCCCGGCGGGCCGCGGCGTCGGCTTGAGCTTGCGCGCGTGGCTGCTGCTTGCGCGGTCCGCCGGGGACGGCGGACCCTACCTTGCATGCAGCCGGCGCATGGGCGACTGGGCATGCGCCAGGTGGGGCCGACGGTGCACGGCGGCCATCGCCGCCCCGCCGCCGCCACGGAGTGTCGGCGCTACCGCTGATGCATCGGCCACCGCGCATCCCCAAGTCAGTGAAACGGGGATGCGCCCGGCTCATGCCGCCGCCGTTTTCTCACACGAGGTCACGAAGGCCTCACCGCGCGAGCAGCGCCCGCAGGTCGGGCGTCAGGGGGGCGCGCACCGTCGTCTCGACACCGCTGCGCGGATGCCGGAAGGTCACCGACTGCGCGTGCAGGAAATGGCGCGGAAACCCGTCCACCGCGGCCGCGCCGTAGCGGGTGTCGCCGACCACCGGATGTCCGGCCAGCGCGAGCTGGCAGCGGATCTGGTGGGTCACGCCGGTGCGGATCTCGATGTCGAGCAGTGTGCAGCCGCCGACGCGCCGCACGGGCCGGTAGTCGGTCACCGCCGCCATCGCCCGGTCGGGACGGGCCAGGCGGGCCGCATCGACCATGCGGCCGCGGAACGAGGGCTGGTGCGCCAGCAGGTGTTCCAGCCGCCCCGGCGCCGTCACCACGCCCTCGACGAGCGCCACATACTCCTTGCAGACCTCGCGCGCCCGGAATTGCCGGCGCATCGCTTCGAAGACGGCCTGCGACCGCGCCGCGAGCACCACGCCCGAGGTTCCGCCGTCGATCCGGTGGAGCACCCCCGCCGCCAGCGGCGTGTCGCCGACTCCGGCCGTCTCCGGAAAACGGGCGGCGAGCGCGTTGGCCACCGTCCCGCGCTCGTCGGGATCGAGGGGAATGCAGGCCATCCCCCCCGGCTTGTTGACAGCGACCAGATCGTCGTCGGCAAAGACGATCTCCAGGGCAACCGCGGGATCGGGCGCCACCCGCGCGTCGGCGGCCGCGGGGAGACCGCGCACCGCAACCGCATCGCCGTCGCGCAGTTTGCCGCCCTTGCCGGCAGCCCGGCCGTTGACGGTAACGCAACCCGCGGCGATGGCGCGGCGGATCAGCGCCCTGGTGCTGTCGGGACAGCGTGCGGCGACTGCCGCGTCCAGGCGGACGCCGGCCTCCGCGGCGGTCACGGTAAAGACGAACGTGTACATGGGAGAGTCAGCAGCACGCGGAGATGAAGGGTTCAGGGTTCAGGGTTCAGGGTTCAGGATGCGCGGCGTTGTCCATGAACGTCTTGTTTGGCATGAGTTCCGAGTCCTGCGTCCTGACCCCTGAACCCTGACCGCTTGCAGGGAGGCGGGCGCCTCCACTGATTGCCAGCCGTGCCACGCCGCTTTTTCAGGCGGCGGGCGAGGGTGCGGCGGCGAGCAGCATTTTCAGGATCGCGCCCGGCTCGGCGAACTGCGAACGGACCATCTCCTCGGTCACGTGGATCTGCTTGAGCCTGGGGTTGCCCGGTGCCTCGAACATGATCTCCATCATCAGATGCTCCATCACCGCGCGCAGCCCGCGCGCGCCGGCCTTCCGCCTGACCGCCGTCTGCGCCATCGCCCGCAGCGCCTCGTCGGCGAACGAAAGGGCGACCCCGCCCATGTCCATCAGCTTGCGGTACTGCTTGGTCATGCAGTTCCTGGGTTCGGTCAGGATGCGCACCAGATCGTCTTCGGTGAGGTCCGACAGCGACGTCATGATCGGCAGTCGTCCGACAAACTCGGGGATCAGGCCGTAGCGAATCAGGTCCTGCGGCTCGACCTTGAGCCCCTCGCCCGGACCCAGGCCGGCGCCACTGGTCTTTTCGCCGCGGTCATGGTAGCCGATGGCGCTTTTCCCCT
>CAYVKQ010000065.1:0-12077 GCA_964451945.1 uncultured Lentisphaerales bacterium | reverse complement strand
CCCGTTCAAGCAAACGCATTATCCGGGGGCGGGAAAGAGGGTTCAAGGGGGATGGCATGTTTACTGCTTGGTTAAATCCTGAACCCTGAACCCTCTTTCCCGCCCCCGGATAATGCGTTTGCTTGTACGGGGCGGAGCGGCTAAAATAGAGAACATTATGAAACACCCGTTCAGTTTTTCTTTTCGGATGGTGGCGGCCGGGGTGTTGGCCCTTGGCGCCTCCGGGTGCCGCTCGATGCTGGAGGGGACGCCGTTTGCGCCGCGCCCCGACAACACGACGGCCCGCATGGCCTACACGCTGCAGCAGACCGAACGCGACATGGCGCGCCTCAAGGCGCGTGTGGAGGCGTGCGAAAAGCGGTCGGAGCAGTTGGAGGCGCGCATCGTCGCCGCGGAGGGGCAGGCCCGCGAGGTGGCGCGGTTGCGCGCGGAGCTGGGCGAATACCGCACGGACGTGAAGGATCTGCGGGTGGAGCTGCCGCAGAGCATGGGCGCGACGATCAAGAAGATGCTGGATGACCAGCAGGCGCAGACCCTCTCGCAGGTGCAGCGCGCGCTCGCCGCGTCGCGGCCGGCGGCGGTCAAGCAGTCGGGCTACAACCACACCGTCGCCTCCGGGCAGACGCTATCGCTGATCGCCCGCGAGTACAAGACCTCGGTCGACGCCATCCTCAAGGCGAACAATCTGAAGAACGCCAACCAGATCCGGGCCGGCCAGGTTCTCTTCATTCCGGCCGACTAAACCAAGGGGTATGATGAGTTCGGGTGACGCAGTTCTTTCGCAGATGCTTCGCAAGACCGGTTTGGTGACCGACGAGCAGATCGCCGCCGCGCTGGCGAGCGACCGCTCGGACGGTTCCGGTCTGATCGACGCGCTGGTGAAGACCGGGGCGGCGCGCGACGACGCCCTGTTGCAGAAACTGGCGCCGCTGCTCGGACTGACCTACACCGACCTGTCGATGGTCGAGGCCGCGGCCGACGCGCTGAAACGGCTCCCCGCGCGCGCCGTCTACCAGTACGCAGTGCTGCCGCTCCAAATGGAGGGGGAAACGCTGCTGGTCGCGGTTTCCGACCCCTTCAACGCGGCGATGGTCGACGGCCTGCGGCTGGCGGCCGGCTGCCCGGTGCGCCTGACCCTCGCCCCGCGCGAGGAGATCCGCAAGGCCAACCGCAAGTACTACGGCGTCGGCGCCGAGGCGGTCGAGAAGATGATCGCCGACGGCCGCTACGAGGTCGACTCCGAGGCGGCCTCGATCTCCAAGATCGATGTCAACGAGATGGGCCAGGAGGCGTCGATCGTCCGCTTCGTCAACCAGATCATCACCGAGGCCGACCGCCAGGGCGCGACCGACATCCACTTCGAGCCGATGGAGGAGGAGCTGCGCATCCGCTACCGCATCGACGGCATCCTCCACCGCGTCGACGTGCCGCTGCAGCTCAACCGTCTGAAATCGGCGGTGATCTCGCGCCTCAAGGTGATGGCCAACCTCGACATCGCCGAGAAGCGGATGCCGATGGACGGCCGCATCGGCATCCGCCTGAACGGCGAGGACATCGACATCCGCGTCTCGACCATGCCGACGGTCTATGGCGAGAGCATCAGCCTGCGCCTGCTGCAGAAGAGCGGCAGCCTGGTGAAACTCGCCGACCTGGGGCTGAACCCGCGCGACCAGCGCGCCGTGCAGAAGCTGATCACCCGTCCCAACGGCATCTTCCTCGTGACGGGGCCGACAGGGTCGGGCAAGTCTACCACGCTTTACGCGTTCCTGCACGAGATCAACAAGATGCAGGTGCGTATCCTGACCGCGGAAGACCCGATCGAGTACGAGATGCCGGGCATCAACCAGGTGCTGGTGCGGCAGGACATCGGCCTCACCTTCGCCCGCATTCTCCGCTCGTTCCTGCGGCAGGACCCCGACATCATCATGGTGGGGGAGATCCGCGACGGCGAGACGGCCGAGATCGCCATCAATGCCTCGCTCACTGGCCACCTGGTCTTCAGCACGCTGCACACCAACGACGCCGCGGGCGCCTTCGCCCGCCTCACCGACATGGGCGCCGAGCCCTTCCTCATCGCCTCGGCCGTGGCCGCGGTGATGGCCCAGCGCCTCGTGCGCCGGGTCTGCCCCGCCTGCAACCGCCTCGAACCGCTCGACCGGGCGCTGTGGGACTTCCCCGGCGAGCCGCCGGGGACGGAGGCGCCGGCGGCGGTCGGCTGCGAGCAGTGCGTCATGACCGGCTACCGCGGCCGGCGCGGCATTTTCGAGCTGCTGCAGGTCAACGAGCCGATCGAGTCGATGATCATCAACCGCCGCCCCTCCGGCGAGATCAAGCAACTGGCGATCGACCAGGGAATGCTGACGCTGCGCCGCGACGGCTGGGACAAGGTGTTCAAGCGGGTGACGACGGTCGAAGAGGTGCTGCGCGTGACCGAGGAAAACGAGTAATGCCGACGTTCACCTACAAGGCGCTCGCCAAGAACGGACAGCGCACCGAGGGTTCGCTCGACGCGGCCGACCGTCTCGGCGCCCTGGCGGCGGTGGAGCGGCTGGGGCTGGTGCCGCTGTCGGTGACCGAGGGGCGCGCCGCCCCCGCCGGCCGCGGCGCCGCGGTCCGGCGCTTCCGCCTGAACACGCCCGAGCGGATGAATGCGCGCCAGATCCTCCTCTTCTCCGAGGAGCTGAGTGACCTGCTCGCCGCCGGCATGCCGCTCGGCTCGGCCCTGAACTGCCTCGCCTCCCACGGCAAGGAGGGCGCCTCCGGCAAGATCGCCGGCGACCTGCGCGACCGCATCATCCGCGGCGAGTCGTTCTCCGACGCGCTGGCCGCCCACGGCGGCAGCTTCCCCCCGCTCTACAGCAACATGATCCGCGCCGGCGAGGCGAGCGGCGCGCTGCCGCAGGTGCTGCGGCGGCTGGTCGAGCACTACGACCGCCTCCTCTCGATGCGCGAGAAGATCATCGCCGCGCTCGTCTACCCGGTGATCGTCCTCTTCTTCGGCATCGCGACGGTGATCTTCGCCATGGTCAAGATCATCCCGCAGTTCACCAAGATGTTCCAGCAGATGGGGCAGACGCTCCCCGCCTCCACCCGCCTGCTGCTCGGCATGAGCGATTTCGTGGTGCGCTACGGCCTCTTCGTCGCCATCGGGGTGGCTCTGGGGACGGTGCTGTTCTCGCGCCACATCCGCACGCCCGCCGGCCGGCTGTGGTGGGACGGAATCAAGCTGCGGACGCCGCTGATCAAGGGGATCGTCGCCAGCGGCACCTTCGCCAACTTCGCCTACACCCTGCAGACGCTCCTCGCCAACGGCGTCCATGTGCTGCAGGCGCTGCGCATCACCGAGCAGACGGTCGGCAACGCGGTGATCGCCCGCGAGCTGGCCCACGCCCGCGAACGGGTGACCGACGGCACCACCATCTCGGGTCCGCTCGCCGCCGGCAAGGTCTTCCCCGAGGTGATGACCGACATGCTCTCGGTCGGCGAGCAGACGGGCGACATGCCCGCCGCCCTGCAGCACATCGGCCGCCGCTTCGAGACCGATCTCGACCGCAACATCAAGGTCCTCACCAACGCGCTCGAACCGATCATGATCGTCGGCGTCGCCGGCGGCGTCGGCTTCGTGGCGGTGAGCATCCTCTCCGCCGTGTTCCAGGCGACCGGATCGCTGGGGATCAAGTGAGGCGCCTAACACCTAACACCTAACGCCTTTAAGGAAAAAGGAGAGGACAGCATATGAAACTGAGACAGGAGAAACATCTGGTCCGCCGCGCGGGCTTTACGCTGGTGGAAATGCTGCTGGTCGTGACGATCATCGGCATCCTTGCGACCATGGCCGTGATCAAGATCGGCGGCCAGACCGACGTGGCGCGGCGCGAGACGACCCGCGGCACGATCGCCACCATCAGCCAGGCGATCCAGCTCTACGGGCTCACCCACAGCGGCCTGCCCGACACGCTCGACGAGCTCACGGTGGCGCCGAGCGAGGACGTCGAGGCGCCGCTCGACAAGGGTGGCCTCTCCGACGCCTGGGGCCAGCCGATCCAGTACAAGAAGCTCAGCAAGGTCAAGTACGAGATCCGCTCCGGCGGCCCCGACAAGCAGGTCGGCACCGAAGACGACCTGACCAACTGACACACAGGATTTGGCTGAGTCGATAATGTCGATCATGTCGATATTATCGCTAATATCGACATTTTGAAAGCACCCGGCCCCCATGCCCCGGCCACTCCACACCCGCGCCTTCACGCTGATCGAGATGCTGCTGGTGGTCGCCATCATCGGCATCCTGGTCACCATGCTGGCGCCGCGGCTGCAGATGCTGGGGGGACCGCGCGCCACTGCCGCCGCGCGGGTGCTGACGCAGATGACCCGCTACGCCCGCACCATGGCGCTGCTCCACCAGGTCGAAACGGAGCTGAGCGTCTCGCCCAACGGCGCCCTTCGCGTGAGCGCCGCCGGCGCCCCCGCCGCCGCGCCCGCCGATGAGGGGACGGTGATGGCAACGGTCTCGGACGGTGCGGGACTCAACGCTTCGGTCGCCGGCGCCAACGCCGGCAGCCTGTTCCTGGGCGGCGGCGCCGACGCCGACCCGGCCGTGGCGGACGCCGCGGCGGCTCCCGCCGCGGAGGACGACATCGCCGTCGAGCGGCAACTGGACAGCGTGACGGTGACGTTTCTGGGCTACACCGACGCGCAGGACGACGAGACCCTCTTCGCGGCGGAGGGCGATCCCGAGGCGCGGCCGGGCCGCGTCCGTTTCCGCAGCAACGGCACCTGCCGCCCCCACCGCTACAAACTGACCGACGCCACCGGCGTGACCCTTGTCGTCGCCGTCGACCTGCTCGGCATGGCAACCGTCCTTTCGGGCGAGGAGGCGCGATGAGCCAGCGGCGCCGCGGGATGACCCTGATCGAGGTGCTGCTGGCCGCGGCGATTCTCGGCATGGGGCTCAGCGCGCTCATGGCGCAGATGAGCGGCGGCTTCCGCCTGCTCAAGGCCTCCAAGGATTTCGAAGACGCCCAGTGGGTGCTCGCCATCGGCGAGCTCAAGCACCCGCTGCGCCCCAGGGACGACATCGAGGAGGACCTGGCCGTCGAGCCCGATCCGCTCGACGACGAGCTTCCCGACGACCTGGCCGGCAAGGGGTTCACCTTCGAGCGTGCAGTCGACGAGAAGGAGGACCCGCCGCCCAACGTCGCCGAAGACGGCCTCTACGTCGTCCGCACGCGGGTCAACTGGCCCAACCACACCGAAGAGTTTGTCCGCTACGTCTGGATGAAGCCGAAATGAGGCACGCGCGCACAGAGCCGCCGCGGGGCGGGTTCACGCTGCTGGAGATGATTCTGGCGGTGACGATCCTCTCCGTTGTGATGCTGGTCTCGTTCTACAGCTTCAACGCCGCCGTCCGCAGCTGGATCGCCGGCACCGGCTACATCAACGGCATCACCCACGCCGACTACGTGCTGGAGCAGGTGGCGATGGGACTGCGCTCGGCCTGCTATCCCGACACCGGCCGGGTCGAGGGGGCCTACGGCATGCGCCTGGAGAACGACGGCGACGGCGACGCCGCGCGCGACCGCCTCACCTGGGTCAAGATCGGCTCGGCCCTCGTCAGTGCCGACGCCGACTACGCCGACTCGCCCCACCGTATCGAGATCGCGGTGCTCGACGAGGAGACGGGCGAGACCGACTACGAGGACGGCGGTTTCGCACTCCGCGCCTGGCGGGTCGCGCTGCAGCCCGAAGACTTCGATCCCGCGGACATTCCCTTCCGGGTGATCTCGCCGCGCGTCCGCGGCCTCAACTTCCGCATGCTCGACCCCGACAAGGAGGAGGACGACCTCACCGGCGAGCTGCAGTGGCTCGACACCTGGGAGAGCGCCGACCAAACCAACCGCCTGCCGCGGGCGGTCGAGGTCACGCTCATCCTTGCCGGCGCCGAACCCGACGACGAACCGGTCCCGGTGCGGCGGGTCGTCGAAATCCCCCTCGCCGAGCTCTCCTGGAATCCGCGCCAGCAGGAGAACGCCTCCGGCGGCGGCCGCGCGTCGCCCAGCCGCGGCCGCCCGCAACCTTCCGGCGGGCGCGGACGCCCCCGGCCCTCGGGAAACGGCGGCCGACCGCCCGTGCCCGACGGCGGCGCGCCCCGTCCCACGCCCCAAGCGGCCGGAGGCGCCTCATGATCCGGCGCTTCTCCAATCCCGTGGGGCGCTGGACCGTGCCACGGGCATCTTGTGTGGCACGGGCATCTTGCCCGTGGTCTCTCACAGGCGGGACGCCTATTCACGTGGCACGGGCATCTTGCCCGTGGTCTCTCACGGGCGGGACGCCCGTGCCACGGGAGACCTCACGCGCCGGCTCGGCCCTGCTCGTCGCCATCTGGACCATCGCGCTGCTGGCGCTGCTGGTCATGACCTTCACCTTCGACATCTTCCTCGAAACCAAGCTCACCGCCTACGCCCGCAACCGGCGCAAGGCCGAGTACCTGGCCCTCTCCGGACTCTCGATCGCCGAGATGCTGCTCGACCGCCAGCGCTCGGTGAGCGGCAATGAGACCGAGGACGTCACCGCGGCCGACAAGTGGTACACCCCCTCCCTGCAGCTCAGCCGCGGCAAGTCGGCCACGGTCGCCGAACCCCTGGCCGACGGGGAGATCCGCGTCACGATCACGCCCGAACCGGGGCGCCGCAACGTCAACAAACTGACCGACGAGGACTGGGAGCGCGTCCTGCTCACGGGCGGCCTGCCCGAGGAGTACTGGCCGGAACTGATCGACGCCTTCAACGACTGGGTCGACGCCGACAGCCTTCCCCGCACCGACGGCGCCGAAACCGAGGATTACTACGCCACACTCGACAAGCCCTACCAGGCGCGCAACGGCCCGGTCGACACGGTCCGCGAACTTCTCCTTGTAAAGGGATTCACCGAAGCGGTATTATCAGGCGGTATTTTGAACCCGGATGCGCCCAAGGACCAGCAGATCACGGTCTCGGGCATCCAGGACATGCTCACCACCTACGGCGACGGCAAGGTGAACGTCAACACGGCCGACAGGCGCGCGCTGATGACGCTCCCTGACGTCGATGACTTGGTGGCGGGGGCGATTGTTGAAGAGCGGACGGTCGGCGTCGCCGACAGCAACGACAGTTCCTTCAAGGATGTGGGGGACTTCATGAACCGGATGCGCGTGGCCGGTCTGGACGCGGCGGTGCAATCGCTGGTGACCACCCGTTCGAATTTCTTCAGGATCACCTCGGTCGGCGTGTTCGGACCGGTCTCGCGGACGATCCGCGCGATCGTGCATACGGACGGGACGCGGCTGAGCATCCTCCAATGGCGCGAGGAGCCCTGAGCCGGCGCGGGAGGGGTGTGCAGGGTCGGATATGGCGAAAAACGATGTGACAGTGCTGACGGTCGAGCAGGGAGGCTGCCGGGTGCTCCGCCAGGTCCGGAACGGTCCGGCGGGAGAGTGGTCGGCCGCGTTGCGGCGTACACATGCCGCGGCGCCGCCCGCTCCCGACGCCGCCCCCGGCGCCGCCGAGGGAGCGCCGCCGCCCGATCCGCTGCGCGACGCGTTCGCCAAGGCAGCCGCGGAAACGGGCGGCGGGGCGGTCCTGGGGCTGCCGACTTCGCGCCTCTTCGTCAAGATGCTGCGCCTGCCGGCGGCGGTGCGCGACGATCTCGCCAGCGCGGTCGCCCTGCAGATGGCCAAGCACGCCCCGTTCTCCGGCGAGGATATGACCGTCTCGGGTGAAATTGTTTTCCAGACCGATGAAGAAGTGACCGTCTTTGCCGCGGTTCTGCCGCATGCGGCGGTGGCGCAGATCACGCCCTGGTTGCACGCCGCGGGCTTGCGCGTGGAACGGGTCGACGCCCTGATGCTCGGCTGGTGGCGCGCCGTCTGCGCCGCCCTCTCCCCGGCGGTACCTGCCGCGCGGCGGGTCTTCCTCGCCGGCGCCGCCGGCGAATGGGACCTGATCGTGGCCGACGGCGAGCGCCCCGTGCTGGCGCGCGGCCTCGGCCCCGTCGCCGACCCGCAGGCGCTGGCGCGCGAGCTGACCCTTTCGCTGCTCAATGTCGAAATCGAAACTGGCCCCGCGCCGCTGCAGGAGGTCGTCTTCTTCACCGCCGAGGAGCCGGACCACGCCACGGCCGAGGCCGTGCGCGAGGCGCTCGGGGCAGCGGTCCGCCACGAGCGCCCGCCGCAGGCCGACGCCGACCTCGCCGGCCTGGCCGCGCGCGCCGCCGCCGACGAGGCGCCCCCCTTCAACCTGCTGCCCGATTCCTGGCGCGTCCGCAACGCGGCGCGCGACGCCGCCCGGCGCTTCTGGACGGGCGCGGTCGTCTTCGCCGCCGCGTGGGTCCTGGCGGCGGCGGCGCTCTTCGGCGCGCCCGCCTTCGTCCGGCAGCGCGTCAAGGCGGTCGACCGGGCGCTGGCGGCGAACAAAGCGGAATTCGATACGGTGCAGAACGTCCGCAAGCGGGCGGCGCTGATCGAATCCTACATGGACCGTTCCGCGTCGGTCCTGGAGGCGCTGCGCGTCGCGGCCGAGCGGATGCCCACCGGCGTGGAGCTGACCGGACTGACCTACCGCCGCGAGGAGGGGTTGCGGCTGGCCGGCGAGGCGACCGACCCGGCGCTGGTCTACCAGCTCAAGGACGCGCTGGAGAACACCGACCCCTTCGGCGCCTGCACCCTTACCGGCGTCTCCCTTGCCGCCGACCGGCGCAAACACCGCTTCGAACTGATCTGCCCCCTGAAGCAGGCGGAAGAGGAGGACGCGCCATGACCGTCTCCCCCCGCGAACGGATGCTGGCCGGCGCCACGCTGGCGGTGCTGCTGACGGCCCTGCTCGTCTTCGCCTACGATGGCCGGGTCAAGGCTTTCCGCACGGCGCGCGCCGACCTGCGCGCCAAGCAGACCTCGCTGTCGTACCGCCGGCTCCTCATCGGCCAGGCGCCGGCGATCGAGGCCCGTTTCGCCGAGCTGAAGGACCTGATGCCCGTCTTTCCCACCGACAAGCGGGTCGATACCCACTGGCTGGGGATCATGGACGCCGCCGCGACCCGCAACGGCCTGAGCATCGCCAAGCGCCAGCCCGGAAACGAAAAGCTCGACGGCGACGTCTACGAGCTGCCCATCGAGTGCCGGGAGTTCGAGGGTTCGCTGGAAGCGGTCGTCCGCTTCCTGTTCGATGTGCAGAGCGAGGGCGTGATGCTCGACGTGCGCACCATCACCATCCGTCCGAGCCCGCAGAACCAAGCGCTGTTGCGCGGACAGTTCACCCTTTACTGCGCCTACATGCGCGAATAAGCACGGCAGAGATTCAGCCCAGGAGAGAACCATGAGATTGCTCAACCGCTTGCACCTGACCGCCCTCGCCCTCTGCGGCGCCGCGGCCCTCCTCGCCCAGGAGGAGGCCGCGGCTCCCGCACCGGCCGTCCCCGCCGTTCCTGCGCCCGCCGCCCCCGCGCCGGTTCGTCCGACGGCGCCGGTGCGCCCGGGGGTCCGTTCCATAACGCCCCGCGAAGGCGCCGCCACGCGCGCCCGGAATGCGGCGGCCGCGGCCCCGGCCCCGGCCGCCGCCGCGGGCAGCGCCGAGAAACTGCCGGCGCTCAAATTCGAGGCGTCGCCGGTCGACATGGTCCTCGCAACCTATGCCGAGGCGACGGGCCGCACGCTGTTGATCGCCCCCGACATCCCGAAGGCGGCGATCACCCTGCGCAGCAACCCCCAGGCCGACCTGACGCGCGAGAAATACCTCGAGGCGATCGAGCGGATCCTCAACATGAACGGTATCGTGCTGATGCCGATCGGCGACACCTTCCTGCGGGTCGAGAACTCGAAGACGGTGATGAAGCGGGGCTTCGAGACCGGTTTCACCGAGGCGCCCGAGGCCGGCGTCGACGCCAAGGGACAGTTCGTCAGCCAGATGGTGCAGCTCAAGCATCTTCCGGTCGACGAGGCGCGCAAGGCGATCGAAGGCTTCAAACGCGACGACGGCCAACTCCAGCTCTTCGAGCGGACCAACAGCATCCTGATCCTCGATTCCGCCGAGAACGTCAACCGCATGCTCGAAATCATCAAGTTCATCGACCAGCCGCTGGTCGTCCGCGAAGAGGTGAACGTCCGGCCGATCCAGTACGCCAAGGCGGCCGACATCAAGAAGCGGCTGGACGAGATTGTTGCCGAGTCGAAGAAGGAGAGCCAGGGCAAGGAATCGACGCAGACCAAGACCAGCGGCGCGCCCGGCGTCGAGACGCGGCGTCCGCCGACGATCCTGCCGCCCGGCGTGTCGCGCGCCCGCAGGATTGCGCAGCCCACCGAGCCGGAGCCGTCGCCCAACGAGGTGATCGAGACGCTCGTCTCCGACGCCGAGCGCGGCATGATCCGCGGCCGCGTCAACATCATCGCCGACGAGCGCTCGAACCAGCTCATCATCATCACCAGCAAGGAGAACATGCTCTTCTTCGACCGGCTGATCACCGTGCTCGACGTGGAGACCGCCCCCGACGTCAGCGTCGAGGTCATCCGCCTCGAGCACGCCGACGCCGAAGAGGTCGCCAAGATGATCAACGACCTGATCGGCAACGCCCCCAAGAAGGACGCCGCGCCGCCGCCATCAGGAGCCGCGGCGGCGGGCGAGGCCAAAACGCAGACCCTCGCCGAAGCCGTCGAAGCCCGCCGCTCCCGCGCCGAGTCGCCCGCGCCCGAGGGCGGCGGCACCTCAAAGGTGGGCGAGCTGAACAAGGACAACATCAAGGTCCTGGCCGACAAGCGGATCAACGGCATCATCATCATGGCCCGCAAAAGCGACATCGCCACCATCAAGAGCGTCATCACCAGCATGGACGTCATGCTCTCCCAGGTCTTGATCGAAACCGTGGTGCTGGAGGTGGGCCTGGGCGAAGGACTGGAGGCTGGCATCGATTGGGTCAGCCAGGTCAGCGTCAAGGGAAACAAAGGCTGGGCGGTGGGCGGTGCGGGCAACGCCGCGGCCAGAGGAATGGTCGAGAATTTGCTGGCCGAGGTGACATCGAACGCGGTCTCTGCGGCGTCGACCCTGATACAGAAGGGGGTCGCCTACTTCACCAAGATCGATAGGCTGAACCTCGACCTGGTGGTCAAGGCGTCGGCGGACGACTCCCGGACAAAGGTGCTGGCCTCGCCCGTGATCCAGACCATGGACAACAAGGAGGCGACCATCAAGGCGACCGAGCTGGTCTACCTGTTCAACGGCAAGAAGGCGGTCTATGTCGGCAGTGAATACACCTACGAGGACGACTATGTGCAGAAGGAGATCGGGATCACGGTGACGGTCACACCGCGCATCAACGCCAAGGGCAACGTGGTGATGACGGTGAAACAGATCTTCCAGGACCGCGGGCCGGACCAGGTGATGTCGGACGGCGGCAAATACGCCACCACGACGACGCGCGAGATCAACGCCGACGTGATCATCGACAGCGGGCAGACGATCATCCTGGGGGGCTTGGTCAAGAAGAGCCAGAGCTCGAGCAAGTCGGGCATTCCCTTCTTGAGCACGCTTCCCTACATCGGCTGGGTGTTCGGCTCAACCGTCAATAAGGAAAACCGTTCGGAGTTGCTGGTCTTTTTGACGCCCCACGTCTTCGCCACCCAGGACGAGGCCTCCGCCGAGGCGCACCGCCGGCGCGACGCGCTGGGCAGCGCGGCCGACGGCATCTGGACCGACGACTGGTCGGGAAGCCCGCTCGCCGAGCCGCTCTCGGCGCAGGACGTGCTGCGCCGCGAAAAAGCGCGCATCGGCCGCGAGGAGGACAAGGTCAAGGCGGAAGAGGCGCTGCGGAAACTGCACGAGGCGGAGCGGAAGAAGAAGGAAAAGGCGGCCGCCAAGGAGGCGGAGAAGCGGGCGCGCGAGGCGCCGCCGCCGATCCCGCCGCCGCAGCCGGCGCCGTTTGTCCCGCCGCCCGCCGCGGCGGCGCCCGCGGCCGAAAAGGCGGTCGCCGTCGAGCCGCTGCTGGTGGCGCCCTAGGCGCCAGTGTTGGTGTCAACGCCAACCGTGGAACTGGGTGCCGGGGAGGCGGATGCAGTC
>CAYVKQ010000064.1:0-12105 GCA_964451945.1 uncultured Lentisphaerales bacterium | reverse complement strand
ATCGGCGCGTTGGCCAGCAATTCAATCCGCACGTCGGCGCGCAGCCCCTCGCTTCGCTGTAGAAACCTCGCCTGGTAATAGGTCGAGCCGTCGTCCACCCAGATGGCGCCCGGGGGTAGTGTCTCGAACGCTGCCCGCACGAACGCCTCGATTGTGCCGCCGTCGCGGCGCACCGGATCGAGCAGCATCCCCGCCAAGTCGTACCGTCCGCGGTAGTCGGCGACGACACCGGCATACGGCTGCGTCAGCCAGTTGGCCGCGCCGCCGCGCACGAGGCGCCCGACTTGGGCGCGGTAGAAAATGGGCGCGCCCGCGATCCCCGCCGCCAGCGCCAGCGCCGCCGCCGCGCGCACGCCGCGCCCGTCCCGCCGCTCCAGCGCCACCAGCATCGCCGCCCCGGCCTCGGCCGTCGCCACGAACGCCAGCAACAAGAACGAGAAGCGGTCCCAGGTTTCGTAGCCGCTGAAGAATGCGAGGGTCCCCGCCGCCGTGACGCCCATCAGGCGCGCGAGGCGGCAGGCCGCCCCGGGCAGGCCGTCCGCCGCCGCGCCGCCGCGGCGCAGCGCCGCGCGCGCCGCCCACACCCAGCCGGCCGCCGCGGCAAAGCCGAACGGCCCCGGGTGATGCCAGACCCAGAGACGCGCCACTTCACGCGCGCTGCTCCAGCCGCGGTAGCGGAACATCGCCGCCTCGAAGCCGCCGCCGCCCAGCAGCCAGGCGGACCACGACGCCCCGGTGCGGCCCGCCGCGACCTCCCAGACGGCCAGCGTAAGATAGGGAGCCGCCCCGGCCGCGGCGCCGGCCAGTGCCCAGAGCCACTCACGCGAGCGGCGCGGATGCCAGTCGGGCAGCGCGCAGGCGCAGGCGGCGAGCAGCACGCCGTTCTGTAGATGGTTCAGCAGCGCCAACCCGGCCACGAAAAACAGCGTGAACACCCGCCGACAGCGCTGGGACGGCTCGCGCGGCGGCGCCAGCACGAGATGGCCGCAGACAAGGAGGAACACCGATGAGAGCGCGTAGTTCTCCACCACCGTGCTGTGCCACCAGACGCCGTGCGAAACCGCGAGCGAGGCGGTGCACAACCCGGCGAGCGGCCGCGATCCCCCTAGGCGGCGGACCAGCGCGTAGAAGAGCCCCGCCAGCGCCGCGCCGTAAAGCGCCGACACGGCGTTGCCGCGCCACGCCGCGGTGCCGAACGGCACGACGCGGCATACCAGCCAGCCGACCAGGTTGTTCAGCGTGTGGTTGCAGGCGAAGGCGCTGACCACCGGCCGCTGCATCGCCTCGATGATCACCGCCGAGTCGGGCAGCGAAACGCCCCGCTGCAGCGTCGTCAGGTAGAGCGCCAGCGCCGCCGCGCCCGCCGCGAAGGCTTCGCAGAGAGGGACCCGTCGAGCGGCCCGAATGCCTTGTTCCGCTGCGGTACCAGCCTCATCGCCCATCGCAGCCATCCTTCACTTGCCCGCGAAACACAGGGGACTAGGCGCGCGCATGGACCCCGACGCGGCGCAGCACCGGCGCGGCCTGGGACTGCTCGATCACCAGGTGCACCGCCGTTGCGGCGACGGGCGGAAAGCGCACGACCCGCCGCGCCCCGACCGTCGTGCCGATCGCCACCTCGCTGATCTGCCCCCATCCCGTGCGGACGCGCACCGAGAACCGTTCGATCCGCTGGCCGCAGGCGATCATCTCCTCGATGCGCACGGCATGAATCACCCGCCGTTCGGGAAAGGTCAGTGTGATCACCGCCCGCCGCGCGTCGTCGGCGGCGGCCCAGCAGGTGTCGGCCCTGCCGTCGGTCAGGTGGGCCGCGTCGAACCGTCCGTCTCCGCCCGCCGTCGTGTCGGCCGACACGGCTGCTCCGGGAGCGATGTCCTTGGCCGCGCAGCGGTCGATGAACGCCTTCAGCTCCTGCAGGCGCGCGGCGTCGGCCTCGGGAATAAGTCCGCGCGTGTCGGGGGCGAGGTTGAGCAGCAGGTTGCCGCCGCGTTCGACGCTGCACTGGTAGATCGCCTGCAGTTCCTCGATCGCACGGGGCTGTTCGGCCGCGTGCCAGAACCAGCCGGGGCGGATCGACACGTCGACCTCGGCGCCGCGCCACGCATCGCCGTCGGCGTCGCCGGAGCCCAAGCGGTCTAGGCCGCTGGTCTCCGGGACCTTGCCCGGGTGAAAGCCGGGGCGGCGCATCCGCGCCCACGAGGTGACGGGCAGGAACCCGCTCTCGTTGCCGCACCAGCGGTGGTCGGAGCCGCTGTCACCGAAGATGCAGGCGTCGGGCTGGTGGCGGCGGATGTGCTCCCACAGGGCGGGAAAACCGTAGTAGGAGGACGCGTCGATGGCGCGCTTCTCGCGCGCACCGCCATAGTAGCCGTCGCCGCCGTTCGCGCCGTCGAACCAGATTTCGAAGAGCGGTCCGTACTGCGTCAGCAATTCATCGAGTTGGCGTCGGTAATAGTCGATATAGGCGGGACGTCCGTAGTCGGCATGGTTGCGGTCCCACGGCGACAGGTAGAGCCCCGCCTTGAGGCCGGCGTCATGACAGGCGTCGACGAACTCCCGCACCACATCGCCCTTCCCGTTCCGCCACGGGCTGTTCTTGACGGAATGCTCCGTGTGCGGGCTCGGCCAGAGGCAGAACCCGTCGTGATGCTTGGCGGTGAGGATCAATCCGCCCATGCCGCCGTCGCGCGCGATGCGCGCCCACTGGCGGCAATCGAGGGCGGTCGGGTTGAATACCGCCTCGGATTCGTCGCCATAGCCCCACTCCTTGTTAGTGAAGGTGTTGACCGTGAAGTGGATGAATCCGTAGTACGGCATCTCATGCCACGCCAATTGGCGGGGTGTCGGCACGGGACCGTGCGGCGCGGGCAGGTGGCTCATGGTTCCTCCTTCAGAGACTGAAAATGGCTTGCAGCAGTGCGTCGACGTCGGCTGCGGCGACGGGACGCGGATTGGCCGCGGTCGAGCCCGAGGCGAGCGTCTCGCGGATGATCGCCTCGCGGTCGCGCACGGGCTCTCCCGCGAAGGGCGAGACCAGACGCATCGCCGCCATCCATTCGGCGACCCGGGCCTCGACATCGACGCCGAGCCGGTCGCGCAAACCGGCCAGCGCCACGCCGATCACCGGCCGGTTGAAGGCGAGCGCCGCGGGGAGGCAGACGGCACAGGTGAGGCCGTGCGCGGCATGCCAGCGGCTGCCGAGCGGGTGGGCCAGTCCGTGCACGACCCCGAGCCGCGCGTGCGAAAGGGCGATGCCGGCCAGATAGCTCCCCTCCAGCAAATCGGCAGCGCCGCTGAAATCGCCGTGGTAGACCGGCAGCAGCGTGCGGTCGATCGCCGCCAGCGCCAGTTCGGACAGCGCCCGCGTGAACGGCGTCGCGTGACGGCTCACATGGGACTCCAGCGCCTGCACGAACGCGTCAAGCCCGGAGGCGGCGATGGTCCGCGGCGGACACGACCGCAGCAGGCCGGCGTCGAGCACGACCAGCCGCGGCAGGAAACTCGGATGGCGGATCGACTGCTTGAGCGCGCGGGCGGGATCGGTCAGCACCGCCACGACAGTCGCCTCGGAGCCGGTGCCGGCGGTGGTGGGCGCGGCGACGAACGGCAGCACGGCGGGCGGGATGGGCGCGCCAGCCTGGTAGGCGGCCGTCGGTTCGGGAGCGTCGCGCAGGCCGGCCGCCGCCTTCGCCAGGTCGATTACACTGCCGCCGCCCACGGCGGCCACCCAGTCGCAGGGCCGGTCGCGCAGAAAGGCGCGCAGGCGGTCGACATCGTCCAGCGTCGGCTCGCCGCCGCCGTGCGCGTAGGGGACGATCCGCACGCCCCGCGGCGCGGCGTCGACCACCGCGCGCAGCGTCCCCGACGCCTCCAGCGAGCGGCCGTGGACCAGAACGCCGTCGGAGCCGAACACCGCGGCCTCGGCAGCCAGTTTGGCAATCGAGCCGGTGCCGGCGATCGTGCGCGCGGGCAGGAGCAGGGACGACGGGATCATGGCGGCCTCAGAGATAGTGGATGCGGTCTTTGTTCGCTTCCAGTTGTTGGCGGTTGAAGGCGTCGCCGCCGTCCAGATTGGCCGAGAGGTAGACGGGCGGGGTCACGCCGCGCGCGCACAATCCCTCGACCACCTCCGTGACGAGGGCGTTGGCGATGGCGCACCCGGTCACCGTCGACAGCGGCGCGACCTTCTGCGGGAGTCCGGGAACCGCGACCGCCGCGTCGCCGTAGGGGGCGGCGTTGTCGATCACGATGTCGCAGATGTCGGCCAGTTTCTTCCCCGACGGATGACGGGAGGAGACGCCGGCCGTGTAGGCCAGGGCGGTGAGGCCGATGACGGTGATCCCCTTCTCGCGGGCGCGGAGCGCCATGTCGATGCCGACGGCGTTGCGTCCCGAAGTGGAGGCGATGAGCAGCACGTCGCCCGCCGCCGCGGGCGACGTGTCGAGCAGCGCCGCGCCATAGCCCGGAACCCGCTCCAACTGCGACGTCGCGGGCATCGAGCGGTTCGTGAAATCCATGCCGTGGGGATAGATCGGATTCACCAGCATCAGCCCGCCGGTGCGGTAGACCATTTCCTGCGTGATGATGAACGAATGGGTCGCGCCGAACGAAAAGAGGCTGCGTCCGCCGACAATCGCCCCGATCATCGCCTGCGCCGCCGCCGCGATGGCCGGTTGCTGCGTCCGCTCGATGGTGTCCAGCGCCGCGCGAACGGCGTCGAAATAGGTCCGTGTGGGCATCGTCTTCCTCCTTGTCGCGGTCAGTAGCCGCGCGCGTCGCAGAGATCCTTCGTCTCCTGCAACGCTTTTTCGCCGCCGGCGCGGTTGTAGGACATGAAGACCGCGGCAGGCGTGCCGCGGGCGGCGAGCGTCTCCATCACCCGTTCGAAGATCATCCAGCCCGCCATGATGGCGCCGACGCCCGACACCGGCAGCAGTGGATCATCGTACCCTTCCAGCTTCACCGCCGCATCGCCGTACGGCGCGCCGATGTCGATCGGGAAATCAACCACGTCGATCAGCCGTTTGCCCGAGGGGTGAAGCGGCACCGCGTCCTTCGTATAGACGAACGAGGTGAACCCGACGACCTTGACCCCCTTCGCGCGGCACGCGAGTGCGAGCTCCACCGGCACGCGGTTCCGCCCCGAGACTGAGCCGACCAGCAGCACGTCGCCGGCGCGCAACCGCGACACCCGCACCGCGTGGCGCACATTCTCCAGGTCGACCTGCATCGCGGCCGGTCCATCAATTTTTTGGGCAGCGCGTCGTTCACGTTGACGGCAAACGAGAAGTGGCGGATCGCCGCCAGCCCGCCCGCCCGATTCACCCAGTCGTGCTGGTTTGCGTGTCCGACTTCGGCGGTATAGAGCGCCCCCCCGGAGGCCAGCGCGTCGGTGATCGCCTCCGCGGCGGCGGCGATCCCCTCCGTGTGGGTGTCGAGATGCTGGGCGATGGCGTGGACGGCATTCAGGTACTTGTCTTGAAACATGGAGCTCCTTTCGTGTCAGATTGGTTGGTTGAAAACGCATCGTAGGACCGGTTGATCGTGTGCACGAGCGTGTGCAGCGCGGGATCGTCCAGGTCAAAGCGCCGCATGATCCCCTGCGCCAGGACCCCGAGTACCGCCGGCCGCGGGTTGGCCAGCGGCCGCAGGTTCGGCGCGAAGGCATGCACGCGTTCGCAGAAGTTCCGCCAGTAGAGGGCGCAGCGCGTGGCGATCGACCCGGTGCCGACCAGCGGCAGGTCGGCGTCGAACAGGTCGGCCGCGGACAGGGCGTCGTACACCGTTTCCGACAGGTCGGCCGAGGCATCGAGCAGGATGGCGCGGGCGATGGCGTCGCCCTTTTCCGCCTCGGTTTCGACCACCCTGGCGAGCGAAGCCAGCAGCGAACGGTCGGGATTCAGCAGCGATAGCCCGATCGCATCGTTGACGGTCTGAAGATTGAGCGCGGCGAACACCGGTTCGCGGAGCGAGGTGGCCCGCCGCGGCGACCAATGGGCGGCGGCGGCGGCGCGGAACGCCCGCTGCCCGATCTGGTAGGCGCCGCCGTGGTCTCCCAGCACCGGGCCGAAGCCGTCCAGATGGCGGTCGATGCCGCGGGAAGGAAGCAGCAGATGGACGAACGCCCCGGTGCCGGACAGGGCGACGATCCCCTCGCGCAGCCCGTGCAGCGTCAGGGCCGACTCTTGCTCGGTGTTGCCGCTGACCCAGCGGATCCTTTGTTCGGCATCCTCCAGGGACTTTTCGAAGATATGGTTGAAGTAGCTGGCGAGCCTGGCCGAAAGGGTGTTCGGACGGAACGGAAAAGCGGTCAGCACCGGTTCCGGGGAGAGAATGCACAGATTGAAGAAGCGCTGCTCGGGCGGAATGCCCGCCAGCGCTTCGCGCACGGCTGTGCCGATGACATGGGCGGACCGCCCGCTCAAGCCCGGCTGGCGGTAGCCGCCCCAGGCGACCACCGTCCCGTCGCCGCGCGCGATGACGCAGTCGCATTTGGATCCACCGTTGTCGATGGCCAGGAACAGATCATCCGGGACACATGCGGAAAGGCCGCCCGCACACGGTTCGCGCGGGACGGCCGCAGGCGCTTCAGTCATACGTCGGGCTCACTCGTGACACCGCCGCCGCAACACCTGTTGCGGCAAACGAAAACGGGCAATAGTTTGCGGCGTATCCCGGCAGAGGTCAATCCCAATGTCCGTGCTCCCGAAATTGCCGGGGAGTTGGCGTCGCCCCGCCGCACACATGCGCGATTTCCTGCGCCGGCGTCCCTCCCCGGCGGGTTCGCCCAAGCCGGTGGTATGCGGTACCAGCGGGATCGCCCGCGGCCCCGCGGGCCGCAGAAGCTACTTTTTTTTCGGCTTGCGTGGGCAAAAGGGGTGTGGTTTGATCATTCACCAAGAACAGGCCACACGACCCCGATGAGGCCAGTTGGAGGAGCGCTGTGAGACGAGTTTCATGGACCATGATCGCATTCTCGCTGTCGGTGGCAACCGGGATGCTTGGGACGGCTGCATCGGCAGCCGGTCCGCACCCGGCTTCCCAGCCTGTGTCGACGGTCACCGGTGGTGTGCCCGTCGTGTATCTCACCCCGCCCTATCAGCAGAACCGATCCGCGACCGGCATGGTGATCATGTGCGAACTGCCGCAGGCAACGCCGCTTCGCCTGGCGTACGGCCCGACGACCAACTACGGCGCGGTCGTCGACTTCCAGCGTGAACGCGTCGCCGACGGCGCATGGATCTGCCGCGCCCTGCTCGCGGCCCTCGATCCGGACACGACCTATCACTACCGGTTGTGCCTGACCAATGGAACACCGGCCTCGGCCGATGCGACGTTCTACACCGCCGCGACGAACGATGTCGACTTCTGCTTCGGCGGCTGGTCCGACAGCCAGACGGGCAACGGGGGGGACTGGAACGATCCGTCCGAACCCGCGCGCAGCATGATGCGGCATATGGCTGCTTCGGGCGTCGCGTTCGGCTTGAGTGCCGGCGATGTTGTGCAGTCGGGCACGAGCTACAAGGACTGCCGGCGCTTCTACCTCGACAACGTGGCCCGCGAACTCGGTCCCGTCGCGCCTTGGTATGTCGCGTGGGGGAATCACGACACGCCGGGAACCAATGCGCCGATGCGGCAGGCGTCCGACATGCCCAGCCGCCATCGGCCGGAGTTCGGTCCCGGGAACGGCTCGTTTGCGTTCACCTACGCGAACTGCTTCTTTGTCTGCATCGACCACTTCGACTACGCGGCCCTTCGCGGAACCAATGCCTGGGTCCGGCGGACATTGGAGTCGGACGCCGCCCGGCAGGCACGTTTCCGCATCATCGCGATTCACGCGCCCCCCTATTGCGAGCGCTGGGTCGACGGCAGCAAGGCGTTGCGCGACCTGCTGGTGCCGTTGATGGAGAGCAATCGCGTGGACATCTGCTTCAGCGGACACACGCACGAGTATGAGCGCGGCGCGACCAATGGCGTGCACTACGTCGTCACGGGCGGTGCCAGCTACCTCGACTATCCCGAACGTGTCGTCACGGACTGGCCGCACATGACCGCGGGCGGCGCGCACAATCTACCCGGCAGCAAGCGCAGGCAAAGCGCCCCGGGCGCACTGGGGCCGCCTGCTGCGATCGTGGGCGGACTGGTGCATGAATACTGTCACGCGACCGTGCGCGGGCGCCGCCTCAGACTGGAGTGCCGCGCCTTCAACGCCGACGGGTCCTATATTGGAGTGGTGGATTCATTCGAACTGCAGAGCAAACAGGATGCACCCGCACCATGACGGGTTCGATGGAACACCACCGGCTTGGGCGAACCCGGCGGAGGGACGCCGATGACGGCCCCGGCGTGCGCCAGCGCAAATGATCGCGCATGTGCGCAGCGGGGTGACGCCGACTCCCGCAGTTCCGGCCCGCGGTTTCGGGGCTGGTCTTCGGCGGAGCGTTGTGGTACGGTAACGTCTTGAACGCGGTGCCGCCGCCGGGCGGATCCGCCGGGTGTGGTTTTGCAGGCGCCGCAGGAGCAGAAATGAACGGTTGTTGTTCCCATCCCGAGACGATTCGCACCGAGGCTGAACTGGACGCGGTGCTGGCCAGGCCCTATCCCGAGCTGGTCGACCTGATGCGTCGGCTGGAGGGGGATCTCGCGATCCTGGGGATCGCGGGGAAGATGGGCGTGACCATGGGCCTGGCGGCGGTGAACGCCATCCGCGCGGCGGGCGTCAGGAAGACGGTCTACGGGGTGAGCCGCTTTTCCGACCCCAAGTCCGCGCAGACGCTGGAGAGCGCCGGGATCGTCCCCATCCGCTGCGACCTGCTCGACCGCGCCGCCGTCGCCAGGCTGCCGGATGCGCCGAACGTGGTCTTCATGGCTGGCCGCAAGTTCGGCACCAGCGGCGATGAGGAGCTGACCTGGGCGATGAACACGATCGTCCCGGCGCATGTCGGCGAGCGCTTCGCGCAAAGCCGTATCGTCGCTTTTTCGACGGGCTGCGTATACCCGCTGGTGCCGCTGGCGCACGGCGGCTGCACCGAGGAGACGCCCCCGGCCCCGGTGGGTGAATACGCCCAGTCGTGCCTGGGGCGCGAGCGGACGTTCGGCTACACCAGCCGCACGCGCGGCACGCGCGTCTGCCTGCTGCGCCTCAACTACGCGCTCGACCTCCGCTACGGCGTGCTGCGCGACATCGCGCAGGCGGTCTGGGAGGGGCGTCCGGTCGACCGCACCGTCGGTTTTTTCAACGCCCTCTGGCAGGGCGACGCCAACAACCAGGCGCTGCTGGCGCTGGACTGCTGCGCCGCGCCGGCGGCGGCGCTGAACCTCACGGGTCCGGAAACGGCCTCGGTGACGGCGGTGGCGGAGCGCTTCGGCCGGCTGCTGGGCAAGCCGGTGACCTTTGGCGGTGAGCCGGGCCCGCTGGTCTTTCTCAACGATGCCTCCCGCGCCCACCGCCTCTTCGGCTATCCGCGCGTGCCGCTGGAGACGGTGATCGGCTGGACAGCCGACTGGATCAGGACGGGTGGCCGCTCGCTGGGCAAGCCGACCCATTTCGAAGTGGCGAGCGGAACGTTTTAGCCGGGAGGGACATCTCACATGGGCACCGCTTCATTCACTCCGGGCGACCTGCGCGCGCGTCTGCGCGAAGGGGTCGTCATTCCGGCGCACCCGCTGGCGCTGACCGCCGGCCGCAAACTCTCCGAGCGCCACCAGCGGGCGCTGTCGCGCTACTACGCGGCGGCAGGCGCGGGGGGCGTCGCCGTGGGGGTCCACAGCACGCAGTTCGAGATCCGCGATCCCAACGTCGGGCTCTTCGAGCCGGTCCTGGAACTGGCGGCCGAGACGATCGACGCGTCCGCCGCCGCGCTGGGGCGCCCGCTGATCAAGATCGCGGGCGTCTGCGGCAAGACGGCGCAGGCGGTGCGCGAGGCGGCGTTCGCGCGCGCGCGCGGCTACGACGCCTGCCTGCTGAGTCTGGCGGCGCTCAAGGAAGAAGCGGTGCCGGCGCTGCTGGCGCATTGCCGCGAAGTCGCCCGCGTGATGCCGCTGATCGGCTTCTACCTCCAGCCCTCGGTCGGCGGACGGCTCCTGCCCTACGCCTTCTGGCGCCGGTTCGCCGGGATTCCCGAGGTGGTCGCCATCAAGATGGCGCCATTCAACCGCTACCAGACCTTCGATGTCGTCCGCGCCGTGTGCGACGCCGGCCGCCACGACGACATCGCGCTCTACACCGGAAACGACGACAACATCGTTGTCGACCTGCTCACGCGGTACCGCATCCAGACGCCGCGCGGTCCGCGCGAGGTGCGGATCGTCGGCGGGCTGCTCGGCCACTGGGCCGTCTGGACACGGCAGGCTGTGGCACTGCTCGACACCTGCCACGGGGTCGCGGCGCGGGGCGGCGACGTGCCGTCCGGTCTGCTGACGCGGGCGGCCGAAGTGACCGACTGCAACGCGGCGTTCTTCGATGCCGCCAACGGATTCGCCGGCTGCATTCCCGGGATTCACGAGGTGCTGCGCCGCCAGGGACTCATGCCCGGAACCTGGTGCCTGAATCCGCGCGAGACGCTCTCGCCGGGGCAGCCGGAGGAGATCGACCGCGTCAGCGCCGCCTACCCGCACCTCAACGACGACGCCTTCGTCCGCGAGCACCGCGGCCGCTGGCTGGCGTGAGCCTGGACGGCGGGGGGAGGGGTTGGGTGGGTGGGGGGAACTGGGATTGCGATTGAGGCGCCTGCAAAACCTCCGGTTTGTGCAAGCGAAGGGTTCGGGGTTCACAGCATCGGAACTGGCGTGTGACCGGGAGGGCGACTATTTTGGGCGCCCCCCATGCGGAGTGCGCCGACTTGAGCGTGGGTGGTCAGCCGAAAACGTCGGCGATCACTTCGCGCGCGAGGGCGACCCAGGCGCGGACGCGTTCGGGATCGCGGCCGACGGTCTCGACGTCCTTGAGCGTGATGTCGACATGGCCGCTGCGGCAGGCGGCGAGGTCGCGGGCGAGGATGGCGCGGATGCGCCCGGGATTGAAGCTGTAGCCGACCATGTCGGAGGGGCTCGGCCGGTAGCTGATCACATAGTCGCGGCCGATCTGTTCGGCACAGGAGGCGACGTCGGCGCTGGGCGCGACGGCGATCCGCCGCAGGTTGGGGATCTGGCGCAGCATGCCGATCCTGCGGGTCAGGTCCTCGCAGCAGCCGTAGGCGACCAGGCCGAACCGCCCGAGGATCGGCAACTGGTAGCGGAGCAGGAACTCCTCGTGCATGGTGGGGGAGACACCGGTGAACTCCTGGGCGGCCATGAAGCCCCACAGGTCGCTGCGCCGCACGCCGTTGCGGTTCGGCGCCGGGTCGGGCAGTTCGCGGGCGTAGGGCATGGCCTGGTTTTGGTGGGCGCACAGACCCCAGTCGCCCGCCGCCTCGGCCTCGGCCTGCGCCTTTTCGACGCCCGCGGCCATGAAGCCGACGAGGCGGTGCACCCCCCCGGGGTTGTCGCACATGTCCAGCATGAAGTGCTCGATGCCGCGGAGGTGGCCGAGGTCGGTCGACAGGTCGCCGCCCCACATGCGGTAGGCGGGGCCCCGGTCGACATTGACCGTCAGGATGTCGCCGATCGCGTCGGTGAGCCTGTCCGCGGATGCGGCGGTGCGGGCTTCGTCGATTTCGTGCCACGGCGTGCGCAGCTTTGCGATGTCGTCGAGCGTCTTCAGCGGATAGTCGTCCTTGTACGACCCGCCCGGCTGGTCGCTGTGGGTGCGGGGAATGGCGACGCCCCAGCCGCGGCACTTCAGGGCCGCCTCGACGGTGACCCAGGGTTCGAAGACCGAGTCGTCGCCGAGCGAATCCCAGAAGAGGCGGTGTCGCAAGAAGTCTTCGTACGGGCGATAGAAGGAGTCCCGGCAGAGACAGGCCGCCTGCGGCATCTCGCTCCAGGCGAAGGCGCGGACGTAGATCAGCGGCCGCGCGGGCCGCAGGCTGTTGTGGTCGCGCCACAAGTCGCGGCGCTCCGTCTGGACCGGATCGTCGCAGATGTCGCGGTAGCGTTTGGCCAGGTCGCGGAGAAGGGTGCGGTCGGAAGGGTGCATCGGGTGTGCGGAGGCTTTGCTGTGCCGGC
>CAYVKQ010000063.1:2879-12304 GCA_964451945.1 uncultured Lentisphaerales bacterium | reverse complement strand
CATCCGGAGTCGCGCCAATACGGAACATGCCTCGCCAACGAGGCGCTGCAAACCCGGAAACTCGCCGAGCTGACCCGTTTCGTGCGCGCCTGCCGCCCCGGCTTGCTCTACATCCACGACATCGACGCCGGTTCCTTCGAGGCGGCGCGGCAGAGTTGGATGCAGCGCTGTCCCGACTGCCGCCGCCGCTGGCCGTCGGATGAAATGACCGATCCCGCGGGCGCGGCGGGGGCGTATGCCGCCTGGTTCCACAAGGTGGTGGCGGCGGTGGGAGCGGTCCGGGTACCGGACGCCGCCTACCGCGCCGACCGCGACTGTGATCTGGCGTTTGTCGGTCCGGTCTACACCGGCGTCTTCGATGCGGACGAGGTGTGGGAGCGGGAGTGTGACTACTTCGTCCTGCTCAGCCGCCTGCTCGGACCGGCGGCAAACGTCCAGTTCGGCATCCGCGAGCAGTTTGTCGCCGACGCGCCCGAACCGGGTCTGCGCGTGGCGCGGCTGAGCCGGCGGCTGGCGGAGGCGGGGCACGGTCACGGCGTTTTCGTGGTCTCGTTTTGCGGCGGAGACAATTTTTTCAACGACCAGCCGGTCTCGCCGGCCGCCGCGCTGCAGCGCTATTTCAGCGGCGCGCGCACCGTCTACACCGCCGGACTCGGCGCGCTTGCCGAACCGGGTCAGGTGTTTGCGGCGCAATTCGGCTGGAACGGCGCGGCGCCGGGCGCGGCGCCGTTGCGGATGCGCCGCGACGCGGCGCTGGCCCTGCGGCGGCGGGTGGTCTGCGGCACGCTGACGAATGACGCGCTCTATGGCGGGCGGGGGTTGCTGCGGCGCGCCTGCGAGCGCCTTTACGGCAAGGCCCCGTCCGTGCCGCTGGCCCGGGCGTTGGCGCTGGTGGCGCCGGCCGTCGGCGCCGGCTGCGGCCACGGCAGCGCTGCGGAGCGGCAGCGTTCCCTCCTGTTTCCGCTCTTCTGCCTCTGCGGCTTCGCCAGCGGCGAGGTGGCGCGGGTGACGCGCGTTGCCGCCGCAGAGGAGCGCGGGCGCGGCCGGTTGTGGCGGACGCGCGAAGCGCTGACCGCCCGTGCCGTTACGGATTTAGCGGTCGCGCTGCGGCGGAGGCCGGCGGAGGCGGCGGGGCGCGAGGATGTCGCCTGGCTGCTGACCTGCGCCCGCGTCGGCCGCGCGACCTGCCGCGCCCTGGCGGCTGCCTGGGAGTGGCGGGACGGCGCGGCGCCTTCCGCCGCCGCGCGCCTGCGGCGGGCGGTGGCGGCGCTGGACGACGTTGTGCGGACGGCCGCGCACGGCGCGCCGACCGATCCGGCCGGCGGCGATCCGGCGTGCTGGCGCGGGATCGTGCGTCGGTTGCGCGAGGCGCTGCCGCAGGAACAGGCGCGCGGCTCGGCAAGGACGCGGCGGCGGCGAGAGTCTTCCCCATCTTTGTCGCGAGCTTTGTCGCCCCCCGACAGGCGGTGAACGCAAGCGCGGCTCGGCAGGGACGCCTCGCCCCGCCAATTGGTGGCAATCTCGCCACCTGGTAGGGCGAACCGTCCCCGGTGAGCCGAACACCGCAGGTGGTGAGCAACCGCCTCGTCTATTCCAGAAGCGATTCCGCGCCGATGTCATCCCCCACGAGATCGATGGCGACGAGACCCAGCGCAAAGTCGACCAACTCGCCCGGGCTGACGTAAAAATGAAACCCGATCCCCAACGATGCGCCCACACTGACATCCAGCAACCGCCACCAACGCCCCTTGATGTAGGTCGCGCAACCGGAGAGGAGCAACGCGAGCAGCGGCGTCAGCCCGATGGCGAGGCCCCGCTTCCCGCCACGCAAAGAACGGCGCAAATTCATGCGTGCAACGATAGGTCCGGCAGCCCGGCGGGTCAAGGCGATTTGTCGCGCGCCTACTGGCTCGCGCGAAGGTGCGGCAGGCAGTGGGGCCGACGTTGTACGGCGGCCATCGGCACGCCCGCCGCCGCGCAGTGTCGGCGCACGCCCGAGTCAACGGAAGGCGGACGCGCGCAGGCACGACCCGCCGGGGATGCCTTTACCGGAATCAGGCGGTGAGTTCCACCCCGAAGATCGACATCAGCTCGTCCCGTGTGAACGGTTCGTCTTCTTCCCATGTCTGCTGCGCGGCGTGCGTCAGCATGAAGGTGCGGCTCGCGCCGCGAAGCTCGAACAGCTTGATCGGACTGCGGTCCAGCTCGGACGCGACAGCGAACAGCGCGGCGGCGCGGTACAGGCAGAACGGCCGGGTGCAGTGGGAACAGGAGGAGGCGATCTCCCGTCCCTCCGGCAGGAGTCCGTCCGGGGGGCTGAACAGGTCGGAGGCCACGTCATCGGGAACGTCTTCGGATGAGAGCAGCGTGTCGCCGCACCGCCCGCAGAGCCGCTCGATCCGCCGCCACTGTTCGTCGGCAAGCGGCTGGAGCCGCAGATTGACCAGCACCGTGCCGCCCTCGCGGTTGGCGAAAGTCGCCTGCGCGTGCGTGCCGCGCACACGGCAGGAGCGCAGGCGCCCGGCCCGCAGCACGTTTTCGCCGAACGTCAGCGCCGAATCGAAGCGCGGGAGGCAGAGGCGCCGGACGTTGGCCAGCCAGACGCGTCCCCACAACGTGGTTCCGGCATCCTCCCACGCCGGCGGTTGCGGGGGGGGAGCCGCAACCGGGCGGCTTGCCGCGTATTCGAACAAATCCATGCGCGGGAAGATACCACGATCTCCCCCCGCCGGGAAATGCGAATCGCCGGGTTCTGCTTGAACCGCGTGCGGGGGCGGGCGTATGATAGATCGATTCATTGGAGAGGCTCCTGCAAAACCCCGGGTAGTTCCTGTTGTTTCGGCTCACCGGGACGGTTCGCCCTACCTGTTTGCGGACGAACGCCACAGGTGGGGCGAGGCGTCCCTGCCGAGCCGAAGGGGTTCTGCAAGAGCCTCTGGAACCTTTTTTTCAAGCACTGGGCATGAACCTGGATCTTTCCCTCTCGCCGGGCGGCCGTTTCTACCTTGACGAGGCCGAGTCGGATGGCGCGCCGCAGTCCGAGTCCCTTCTCGCCCGTTGGCGGCAGGCGTTCGCTTCCTCGGCCGCCGAGGGTTTTCTCCTGCTCGCCGGCCACAACGAGCCGCTGGCTCCGTCGCTCGCCTTCGCCCGGAGCTTCGCCCGTCTCTACCTTACCGCCCTCTGCCACCTGCCGCGGGAGGAGAACGGCCCGTTGCCCGACGTCGTTCCGCCCGCCGACAGTGACTGGAACGCCTGGATCGAGACCGCGCCCCCTTTCCGCGGTCTGGAGTTTTTCGATGCCGCGCGCGCCGTTGCGCTCTGGAGCGAGATTCACGAGGTGGTCCGGCGGCGGGCGGCGGAAGCCGGCGGCGTGGAGGCGTTCCTGCATGCGGTCAACCCCGCGTGGCGCGCGGTCGGGCGGGTGACCTTCCATCTGGCCGAGAACAAGAAGAACCCGGAGCGCCCCTTCGCCTTCATGGTCACCTACGCCAGCCGCCTCTCGGAGATCGGGCGCGTGCAGCACCTGCCGCTGAAGCGAGCGCTGGGCGAGTACGCGGGCGCCGGGAACCGCAGCGCCCTGCTGCGGCTGCTCGCCCCCATCCAGCAGGCCGTCGAGCGGAGCACGTTCGTGCGGGAGCTGTTCGAGTCGGGCCGCATCTACCAGCCGCTGGCGTGGGGGGCGCGCGACGCCTACCGGCTGCTGCGCGAGCTGCCGGCGCTCGATGCGGCCGGCATCATCGTCCGCGTCCCCGACTGGTGGAACCCCCGCAAGCCGCCGCGTCCCGCCGTGAACGTCAGTCTGGGCGACCGTCAGCCGTCGCGCGTGGGGGCGGACGCCCTGCTCGACTTCCGCCTCGCGGTGACGCTCGGCGACGAGCCCCTCGCGCCGGAGGAGATCGAGGCGCTGCTGGCCGCCGAAGGCGGGCTCGTCTCGCTGCGCGGCAGGTGGGTGGAGGTCGATCCCGGCCAGCTTAAGGAAGTGCTGGACCACTGGCGGACGGTCGAGCGGACTGTCGCGCGGCAGGGCGTCTCGTTCGCCGAGGCGGTGCGGCTCCTCTCGGGCGTCTCCGTGGGGGGCGGTGCGGCCGCGCCCGACGTCGAGCGGGTCAGCGCCTGGACCGGCGTGCGCGCCGGACGGTGGTTCGAGGAGACGCTCGACCGCCTGCGCCAGCCGGAACTGAGCGGCGGCCCGTTGCCGTGCGCCGCCGAGTTGCGGGCGGCGCTCCGTCCCTATCAGGAGACGGGGGTCCGCTGGCTCCACTTTCTGTCGAGTCTGGGGCTGGGCGGCTGCCTGGCCGACGACATGGGGCTCGGCAAGACGATCCAGACCCTCGCGCTGCTGCTGTGGCTCAAGCGCGAGGCGGCCGCGCATGCCCCTGCGCTGTTGGTTGCGCCGGCTTCGCTGCTGGCGAACTGGAAGGAGGAAGCGCGCCGTTTCGCCCCCTCCCTGCGCCTTCTGATCGTCCATCCCTCGGGCGCCGACCCGCTGCGCCTCAAGCGCTGCGCCGCCGACCCCGCCGCCGCGCTGGCCGACGTCGATCTCGTGGTCACCACCTACGGCATGGCCGCGCGCGCCGCCTGGCTGGAACAGGTGGCGTGGCGGCTGGTCGTGCTCGACGAGGCGCAGGCGATCAAGAACGCCGGCACGCGGCAGGCGCGGGCGGTGAAGGCGTTCAAGGCCCCGGCGCGCCTGGCGCTCACCGGCACGCCGGTCGAAAACCGGGTCGGCGACCTGTGGTCGCTCTTCGACTTCATCAATCCCGGACTGCTCGGCGGCGCCAAGAGCTTCGAGCGCTTCATGCGCGCCCGCCAGGACCTCCCCGACGCCTACGGTCCCGTCCGCCGCCTGACCCGTCCCTACATCCTGCGCCGCCTCAAGACCGACCGCCGTGTCATCGCCGACCTTCCCGACAAGACGGTCATGCCCGCCTACTGCGGTCTCACCCCGGCGCAGGCCGCGCTCTACGCCGGCCAGGTGGCGCAGCTCAAGCAGGCGCTCGACGAGGGGGTGGACGGCGAGCCGATGAAACGCCGCGCCCTGATCCTCGCCGCACTCATGCGCTTCAAGCAGATCTGCAACCACCCCGCGCAGGCGACCGGCGACGGCGACTACGCCGAGGCGCGCAGCGGCAAGTTCGCCCGCCTGCGCGCGCTGTGCGGGGAGATCGCCGAGCGCCAGGACAAGGCGCTGGTCTTCACGCAGTACCGCGAGATCACCGAACCGCTGGCGGCGTTTCTGGCGGACGTCTTCCGGCGCCCGGGCCTGATCCTCCACGGAGGCACCCCGGTCGGCCGCCGCCGCAGCCTGGTCGAGGCGTTCCAGCGGGACGACGGCCCTCCTTTCTTCGTCCTCTCGCTCAAGGCGGGCGGCACGGGGCTCAACCTCACCCAAGCCTCGCACGTGATCCACTTCGACCGCTGGTGGAATCCGGCCGTCGAAAACCAGGCGACCGACCGCGCCTTCCGCATCGGCCAGCGGAAGAACGTCCTGGTCCACACCTTCATCTGCCGCGGCACGGTGGAGGAGAAGATCGCCGCGCTGCTCGACGACAAGCGCGCGCTGGCCGACGAAATCCTCGCCGGCGGCGGCGAGGCGTTGCTGACCGAGATGAAGAACGACGAGCTGCTTCGATTCGTCTCGCTGGACCTCGCCGCCGCGGAAAGCTAAACTGAACCCTGACCCCTGAACCCTAAAACTGAACCCTGAACCCTGAACCCTCAACCCCGACAGGACACGCCGATGAGCCGCTACAGATCCCGTCACCGCTACGACCGCTACAGCTATTTTCCGCAGAGCAAGAGCAAGGGCGAGCGGATCGCCGACGCCGCCAGGAAGCAGGCGGCGCTGGAGAAAAAAGGAGTGAAACTCTCTCCCGTCGTCTTGGAAGGCTTCACCATCGCCTCCACCTTTTGGGGCAAGGCCTGGTGCAAGAACATCGAATCGTACCACGACTACGCGAACCGTCTGCCGCGCGGGCGCTCCTACGTGCGCAGCAACAGCGTCATCGACCTCCAGATCGCGCCCGGCGTGGTGCGTGCGCAGGTGATGGGCTCTTCGCTCTACCGCATCGACATCGGCATCAAGCGAGTCACCCCGGCCCACTGGACGGCGATCCGCACGGCCTGCGCGGGCAAGATCGGCTCGCTCATCGAACTGCTGCAGGGGCGGATCTCCACCGAGGTCATGGCTGTCATGACGCGGCCGGGGCAAGGGCTCTTCCCGCAACCCGCCGAGATCACCTTCAGGTGCTCCTGTCCGGACATCGCCGGCATGTGCAAACACATCGCGGCAGTGATGTACGGCATCGGCAACCGCCTCGACGCCCAGCCCGAGCTCCTCTTCCTGCTGCGCGGCGCCGACACCGCCGATCTGATCGCGGCCGCCGCCGACGCGCCCGCCGCGGCCACCGGTGCTGCCGACGGCGAGACGCTCGCTGCCGACGAGCTGGCCGGGGTCTTCGACGTCGAGATCGAAAGCGAAGCCGCCCCCGCTGCTCCGCCCGCCGGGAAACCGCGCGGCCGTCCGCGGAAGAACGCGGCACCGGAAACCGTGCCCGCGGCGGCGCCTGCCCCCGCAAAGCGCGGACGCCCGAAAAAGAGCGCTACGGCCGGAGCGGCTCCGGCAGCGGTCGCTTCCGCTTCTGCGGCTGGTCGACGATCTCGCCACCCGGTGGGGCGAACCGTCCCCGGTGAGCCGACAGCGGCAGACGGCGGAGCGAAGCGCAAGCCGCCGCCGGGATTGCCCACAAAACACACGAAACGCACGAAACGTTGAACCGCAAAGCCGCCGAGGGTTTTGGGGGAGGGGCTGGCACCGGGTTCTTCGGGGTCGGGGTCGCTATCGGTATCGGAGTCGAAAAACCATACAACCTTCGTGGTCTTCGTGCTCTTCGTGGTGAGACAGACGTGGCGGCATGAGCCTTGGCGCTGGCTGCGGCTCGGCCGCCGCGTCGCCCGCTATGGAAACACCTCGAACTCCAGCAGGCGGCACTCGATCGGGCCGTTGTAGACGGTCTTGAGGCTCGACGCCTTGAGACCGATCTTCACCGAGAGGGCGCGGTTGCCCGCGAGGACGTAGGTGTGCCAGCCGGCGCAGCGGGCGCGGATGAACTCGCCGATGCGGGCGTAGAGCGGTTCGAGCTCGGCGGGGTCGCCCAGGCGTTCGCCGTACTCGGGATTCATGAAGAGGATGCCCGGCGTCCCGGGCAGCGGCGTGTCGGCGAAGTCGCACACCGAGAAGCGGATGTTGTCGCGGACCCCCGCCATGCCGGCGTTGGCCTCGGCGGCGTGGACGGCTTCGGGGCTGATGTCGGTGGCGATGATTGGAGGCAGCCCCTCGGCGCGTTCGTTGGCGCGGGCGTGGGCGACGAGGAGGGTCCACGCCGACGACGGCTTGAGGCCGCGCGGCGGCGCCGCCGCCGCCGTCGCCGGCTTGGCCGTGCCGTCGGCCTGCGGCAGCCACAGGCCGCGGGTGAGCTGGCGGCGCGTCTGCGCGGCGTCGTCCTTGTCGCCGAACCCTTTGAGCGCCATGAAGGCGAAATGACTACGGGCCGCCCCCGGGGCGCGGCGGCGCGCGATCAGCGCCGCCTCGATCGCGGGTGTGCCGCTGCCGCACATCGGCACGACGAACGGCGTGGCGGCGTCCCATTTCGAGGCGAGCACGCACCCCGCGGCCAGCGCCTCCTGCATCGGGGCCGGCCCGGGCTGCAGGCGGTAGCCGCGCCGCGAAAGGGGCTCGCCGGTGGTGTCGAGGCAGACGCGCAGGTCGTCGCCCCGCCAGTAGAGGTAGACCGCCGCGCCTTCGAAGGTGTTGTCCGAATCGGGACGGCTGCCGCGGGCGCGGCGGAAGCGGTCGGCGATGGCGTCCTTGGCCTTGAGCGCCGGCATGCGCGAGTCGCGCACGCTGGGCACGTCCCAGACGTTGGCGCTCACCGAGAAGCGGCCGTCGGCGTCGAGAAGGTCCTCCCACGGAATCTCGAAGACCGCCTCGTAGAGGTGCTGCAGCGTCGCGGCGCGCAGGGTCCGCAGCGGCCAGAGCACCCGCTGCGCCGAGCGGAGCCAGAGGTTCAGCCGCATGGCGTCGGTCATGGTGCCGCGGGTGAGGATGAACGCCTCGCTGCAGTCCTCGATCGGGTAGCCGAGGCCGCGGACCTCGTCGGCGGCTTGCGGAACGAGTCCGGCGGCGCAGACGACGACCAGGCTGTTGGGGGCGCGCCAAAGGTCGGAGACGTGGGGGGGGATCGAACGGGGATGGATCATCGCGGTCGCTCAGGGTTGGGTCGGATGGACAATGCGGACGCCGGGGAGCCGGTCGACGGCGCGCACCCAGCCGTTCGTCCAGTCGGTGCCGACGTCGAACGCGGCGGGGTCGGGGCGGAGGTCGTCCGGCGTGCCGGCGGTGCGGTCGGGACCCGACGAAAACAGAACGGCCGACCCGTCGGCGGCGATCCCGTAGCAATAGGGGGCCTGCCACGGGTCGTCGCGCAGATGGCTGATGTAGGGGCCGATCCAGCCGCGCTCGCGGTAGTCGTTGCACAGGCGGAGGAGGCCGGGGGGCTGCGGCGCGGGCCAGCGGCCGACGTGGAAGCGGTAGCGGCCGAGGGCGGTGGCGAGGACGTTCAGCTCGCGCAGGGCGCGGCGGTGCGGGATTCCGGGATCGGGGGCCGCGGCACGGCGGTTGGCCATGCCGATCAGCAGCGTGCCGATGCAGCCGAGGAGGACGATCACGCCGAAGAGGACCCGCGGGCTGTAGAGGGCGCGCGGGTTGGGCGCGGAGCGGATTTCGGAGAGCTTCGCCTGCGCCTCGCGGTCGATGCGCACCAGCGCCCGGCGGCGCCGACGACGGTCCTCGGGGGTCGGTTTCACGGCAAAGCGCATCTGCTTGCCGCACGAGGGGCAGGCGGGCTTCTTCTCCGTGCCGAGATCGGCCTGGCAGTATGGACAGCGGTAGCGCATCAGGGGTCCAGGTTGGCGAGCGCGAGGGTATCGAAATCGATCCGCCGGTAATAGCAGTTGCGGGGCGCGCCCTGCCGGTTTTTGGTATGGCAGATGCCGCCGCGGCGCGGACGCACGATGTAGAGCAGCGAATTCTGCTCGCAGTTCACCCGCGCCTCGAGCAGGTCGAAGGTCTCGCCCGAGGTCTTCCCCTTCTCCCACAGCTCGTTGCGCGACGTCGACCAGAGGATCAGCGTCCGTTCGCGGAACGCCTGGCGCATCGCCCGCTCGTTGGTGTAGGCGACCAGGATCACCTCGCGTGTGTCGGCGTGCTGCACGGCGACCGGGATCGCGTCCTTGCAGGTCGCGGTGACTTTGACCAGTTTTGCAAAATCGAGGGCCAGCGCCGCGCCCTCCTCCAATTCCTTCACGAGTCCGCTCCTTTTCTGTTCTGTCACGATGAGGCGTCTGCAAAACCTCCGGTTTGTGCA
>CAYVKQ010000063.1:0-2869 GCA_964451945.1 uncultured Lentisphaerales bacterium | reverse complement strand
GCGAAGGGTTCAGGGTTCGGGGTTCAGGGGGTGCTTTCAACCTGAACCCTGGTATCCTGACCCCTGACCCCTGGCGCTTGCAGAGGTTCTGCAAGCGTTTTACTATAGCAGAAACGGGAGGACATTCCCACAACGGAGATTCTGGATTTCGATCTTTCCGTCCGGGCGAAAGAACGGTATAGTTGACCGCGTCTTTTTTCCAGAATGCGGCACGGCCGCGGCAAATCCGGAGCACGAGCATGGCGCAAGCAGTGATTTTCCCCAAGCTGGGGCAGACGATGGAGGAAGGGGCGATCGTGAAGTGGCTCAAGCAGGAGGGCGACGCCGTCGCCAAGGGCGACCTCCTGTTCGAGATCGAGACCGACAAGGCGAACCTCGAGGTCGAGTCGTTCTTCGAGGGGACGCTGCTCAAGATCTATGTGCGCGAGGGCGTCACCGTCCCCGTGAACACGGTGGTCGGCTATGTCGGCGCGGCTGGCGAGAAGGTGCCCGACCAGCCGCCGCCTCCCGCCGCCGCCGCGCCCGCCGCGCCGGCGCCGCAGCCGGCGGTCGCCCCGGCCGCCGTCGCCGCCGCCAACGCCGCCGCCGCGAAACCGGCCCCGGCCGCCGCCGTGCCGGCGACCCCGCCGCCGCCCGCCGCCGCACCGGCGCGCCAGGCGCCGCCGCCCCCCGCCGCGCCCGCGCCCGCCGCGCGGCTGGTCATCTCGCCCCGCGCAAAGGCGCTGGCGCGCGACAAGGCGGTGAACCCCGTGCCGGTCAAGGGGACCGGGCCCAACGGCCGCATCACCGAAAAAGACCTGCTCGCCTATCTGGCGGCGCACAACTACGACGCCCTCCGCATCGCCCCCGCCGCCAAGCGTCTGGCGCAGGAGTCCGGGATCGACATCCTCGCCGTCCGCGGCTCGGGCGAAGGGGGCCGCATCCGCGTCGAGGACATCGAGCGGGCCGTCCGCTGCAGGCCGGTGGCGTTGCCGCGCATGCGCCAGGTGATCGCCCGCCGCCTGACCGAATCGAAGCAGACGATTCCCCACTTCTACGTGACCGTCACCGCCGACATCACCGAGCTGATGGCCTACCGCGCCGCGCTCAAGGCGGCGGGGACGGTGTTCAGCGTCAACGACTTCATCCTCGAGGCGGTCGTCCTCTCGCTCGAGGAATTCCCCGTGGTCAACTCCGTCACCGACGGCCAGAACATCACCTGGCGCGGCGACGTCGAACTCGGCATGGCGGTGAGCGTCCCCAACGGCCTGCTGGTGCCGGTGATCCGCGCCGCCCAGACGCTGAGCCTGGCCGAGCTGCGCGACCAGGCCAGGGCGCTGGCCGAAAAGGCCCGCGCCGGCAAGCTCACGCCGGACGAGATGACCGGCAGCAGCTTCACCGTCTCCAACATGGGGATGCTCAACGTCGACACCTTCTCGGCGATCATCAACCCCGGCGAGGCGGGGATCCTGGCGGTGTCGAGCGGACGCGAGGTTCCGGCCGTCGTCAACGGCGAAATCCGCATCCGCAACCGCATGGCGATGACCCTCTCGGCCGACCACCGCATCGTCGACGGCGCGACCGCCGCCCAGTTCGCCAACGCCGTCCGCGCCCGGCTGGAGAACCTCGAGCTGTGGAAGAGCCTGGTGTGAGGCCCCGCAATTTGCCATTGACCGCGGCGCGGGCACACGGCACACTAGAAGGCATGAACGAGGGACCCGCCGATTTTTCACAACTGACCCCCGAGGCCGTTCTCGACGCCGTGGAATCGGCCTGCGGCGCGACCCTCTCCGGACTGATCCGGCCCCTCCCCAGCTACATCAACCGCGTCTACGAGGTGACCTGCAACGACGGCACCCCGCTGATCGCCAAGTTCTACCGGCCGGGACGCTGGTCGCGGGCGGCCCTTGAAGACGAGCACGCCTTCGTCCGCGCCTGCGCCGAGTCGGACATCCCCGTGATCGCCCCCCTCGCCAACGCCGCCGGCGAAACGCTCAACGAGGCGGGCGGCTATTCGTTCGCCCTCTTCCCCAAGCGCGGGGGGCGTCCGGTCGAGCCGGGCGCCGACGACCTGGTGCTGTGGCACCGCCTCGGCGCCCTCGTCGGACGGGTCCACGCGGTGGGCGCGCGGGAGGCCGCCCCGGCGCGGATCACCCTCCACCCGCTCGACGCCACCGCCGACGACCTCGACTTCCTGCTCGACAGCGGCTTCCTCGACCGCCGCGCCGGAACCGAGCTCGGCGACCTGGCCGACCTCTTCATGGAGGCCGCGGCGCCGCTGTTCGAAGACGTGCCGATGATCCGCATCCACGGCGACTGCCAGCGCACGAACGTCCTCGAACGCCCCGAAAGCGGGGTCTTCCTGATCGACTTCGACGACATGATGAACGGTCCCGCCGTGCACGACCTGTGGATGCTCCTCCCCGACCGCCCCGACGAAGTTCCCGAGGCGCGCGACGCGCTGATCGAGGGCTACACCACCTTCTACCCCTTCGACCCCGCCACGCTCGGTCTGGTGGAGCCCCTGCGCGCCATGCGGATGATCTACTACCTCGCCTGGTGCGCCCGCCAGGCGCACGACCACGACTTCCGCAAGAACCACCCCGAATGGGGTTCCGCCGCCTTCTGGACGCGCGAGCTCGCCGACCTCGAGGCGCAGGTCCGCCTCCTTTCGGAAGAGTAGCCGCGCCATCCGGCAACCTTCAAGCCGGCGCCGGGATTGCCCACGAAACACACGAACCCCAAGCCGACGCTTTTTTTCCCGCAGAGGCGCGGAGGCGCAGAGCGCAGGCCGACGCAGGGGGTAGCACCACGAAGGTAAGCGCCAACCGATTAGCATGGCTGATTCGCGAGCGGCAAGATGGCGTTGTAAGTGAGCGGGTTATGCGAA
>CAYVKQ010000062.1:0-12481 GCA_964451945.1 uncultured Lentisphaerales bacterium | reverse complement strand
GTGGCGGTCCCTCCACCTGCACGCAGTGCCCGCCTATGGCGGTGCGGCGCGTGCGCCAGTATCGCGTCGGAGCGGCACCGTGCCGCCCCGAGTTACGTGCGCCAATTCCTTGGCGAACGTTGAGAATTAAAATACCCCAAACCCCTCGCCCCGTCAAGTGGGCCGCGGCATTTCCGGGGCGCCGGGACCGCGGCCGCGGGTCATCCGGCCGCCTGCGCCCCTTCGGCCTTCCGGCTCTCGATGAGGGCTCGGGCCTCTCTGACGACATCCGCCAACTGCGCCGAGGTCAGTCTCCGCAACCCGCCCAGCACCGCACGCAAGTCGGCCTCTGCGGCCTTTGCGGCACCGGGGGCGACTGCCGCCCCGGTCACGTCCGGCAGGCTGTCAACGGCCGCTTGAACGACGTTCTGGTCGGCATGCAGATAGCCCTACGCAGCGATCTCCATGTCCCATGCGCCCCTCCGTCCCGCCGCGTCTCCGGCGTAGTAAGGCGCCTCCGCCGCGGCGGGCTTCGCATCCCCTTGCGCCGTCTCCCGGTCATGGCAAGCCCGCCTTTACGAGCGGCTTGATCGCTTGACCGGTGAGCGGATACCTGATGTAATGATTCTGTCTCAGCCGACTGCCCGCACCCCGAACAGGCCACAGGGGAGGGGTGTTGTAACTTTGATGTAACTTATGACCCGAAATGAGGGTAAAACAGGGGTTTTCAGGGACAGCAAAGAGGGCCTAAAAGCAGGGGCAAAACGATCAAAAAGCGGCAAAAAGCCCAATAAAACAGCAGTCTATGAATGATCACGCCTGGGTGGCGAAATGGCAGACGCACCGGACTTAAAATCCGTTGCCGGGTAATCCGGCGTGCGGGTTCGACTCCCGCCCCAGGCACCATTGAATACCGTTTTTTGCTGGGTTTTCTGCTTTTTGCGCTGCTGGGCTTGAAGAGACGGAAATGGAATCCAAGGCATCGAAGGTGCTCCTGCAATGGTCGGTTGTCGGTCTCGGCTTCGGCATGAATCTTCCGGCGGTATGAGCCGCTGGCAAGACGGGATTCGGATTCACCGTGGCCACGATCTGGGCACGCTCTTCATCGGGTACTGCCTGGGCCGTATGCTGAAAGTGGAATCCCAGGTTTCCGCCCGCTGCTCCAGGGAATTCTGCTGTGGCTGGTGGTGTCGCTGGCAGGCCTCGTGGCCGTGCGGTGCCTGGTGCCGTAGTCCATTCATAGAGGCTGCTGCAGAACCCACGCGGACGACACAGCGGTCGGCCCTCCAGCCCTGACAACCACCGGTTTCAGCAGATCTTGAGATACAGTTGTTCCTTCCCATACGAACCGCTGTTGTAGAAGAGCGCCATTCTCCCGTCTTGCAGGCTGAGGATATGCTGCCGCCACAGGTTGACGCCTTCGCCATTTTGCAGCGCTTCCTCCGGGATATCCTCAATCCATTCAATCGGGTTGCTGCACCATTGCCAGTTCTTTACGGGCCACGCCTCGTCACAGTAGGCAAATCCGCCAAGGCTTGGGGGCGGCTCTTCACGGTGAATCGCGCCGTCTTTCGGCTGTGGCGCTGTTGGCGATGCGTTGACGACAGCGATCCATCGATGCTCTGTACCCGGCAGGAACTGAAGGCCGCCGACCCAGCCGGAGGCCCAGTGCCCGGCCCGTTGACATGGCGCCAGAACGATCCCGCGTTTTTCCACGCGGAACTCCCGCTCTCCTTGCACTGCAACGGCCTGGGCCGATCCGTAGGGACTGACCGCGCGGTTCTGCGGCTTTTCCGGGTAGCCCATATAGAAATAGAGGATCTCGGCGCGCTCGGCAAAGTGAAAGCCGGAGACGGCATCCACATGCTTTGCGTCGAAATCGTTCCCTGAACCGAGATCGATCAGGATATCCTTCTCCAGTGTCCACGGTCCGGAAAGATGTTCCGCATACGCCCGTTGCACAACTTTGTGTCCGCCGCGGTAGCTAACCGTCACCATCCAATAGCGATCATCTATCCGTGCCGCAGTATTCGGTTTGCGGGCATCCATGATGACAAATGGCTTGTGTGTCGCGCCCCCGCGCAAATCCCCGGGATTGGCAAACAGCAGGGGGCCGACCATTTCCCAACAGCCAGGACCGATCTGTTCCCTGCTTCGGCAGATGCAATGGGCATGTCCCGGTGGGCTGCAAAAAAGAAACATCCGCCACCCCGGCAATTCCTCGTCCCACACGATGCAGGGATCGCCCACTACACTGGAATTGCCGCCACGTTCCTCACGGGCCAGCACCAATCCCATCCTGGTCCACTTCCTCGAGACCTCCGAATTCATTGCCGCATTTCCTTTTGGCTGCATCGCGTGGGTGAGCTGGCTTCACGCAAAAATTTGCCACTCACGGGTCCAGAATGCGCGCGTGCGCGAACGCCTCGGTCAATTCGGCCCGCCGCGGGACGCTCGTTCTGAGATAGCGGCGCTTGCCGAGCGGCACGACGGCCGTAGCTCCCCGCTCCCCGGCGGCGGCGGCGCGCGCATCCCCCAGGTTCTCCAGCACGAACAGCCCGTCCGGATCCAGCGGGAGTTCCAGCCGCTTGTCGGCGGAGATGTGGTTGTAGACCGCATACAGCGCCCCCTTCCGTTCGAAGAGGTAGACGATCACCTCCCGGCCGCCGCCGGCGACGGTCGCGACCCGCTCATAGGGAACCAGTTCGAACGCTCCTTTTTCGTCCAGCAGCAGGATGAACTCCCGCTCGGGATCGCGCAGCATCCGCTTCTGTTCCCCGTTCAGCCACTTGCCGGCCCGCACCTCTTCCCAGCGCCGGAAGACCTCGAGGTTGTCGGCTGTCCGCGGGTGCCGCGCCAGTGCCGCCGGCTCTGCCTGGAGCGAGACGGGGCAGTCCCACGCCGCCGCCTTGCCGGTGACGAACTCGATCTGGTCGGGCTGGGTGCCGACGGTCTTCCCGTCGGGCAGGAAGTACCCCAGCCATCCGAAATTCAGCCGGGTGAAGTTGTCCCGCATGCGGGGGGCTTCCCGCAGCGGATGGCGGACGGTCTCCTCCTTGATTCTCTCGGGGGAGAACACGTCGAACGCGTTCCCGCCCGTCAGCATGTGCCAGCTGAAATGGGTTTTGGCGGCCCCCTCCGCGAAGAGGGGTTCGGGCTTCAGTTTGCGGAACACCCGGTACTGCGCGCCGGACACGTGGTACCAGAAGGGGGGATTGACCCCTTCCGAACCGTCGAAATAGAAGAACTCGAAGCCGGCGTCCCAGAGGTCGGCGATCGCGTCGGCGACCTCGTCCTGCAGCCCGGAGTACTGGTCGATGTAGACGCTGGTCGCGCCGAATTCGCTGACGTCCAGCAGCCCGAACAGGAACCCCGCGGGATGGGCGGCGGCCGACGTCTTGTCGACGCCGCGCACGCAGCCGGTAAAGGCGTAGGGCGGCGTCGTGGTATAGCCCGCGTACGAGAGCAGCTCGGTCCCGGCCTTGAGCACCCGCCGTCCCGCCTCCATCGTGGCGTGCAGGGGGTTCTGCTCGACAAACACCGTGGTGTCGGCCGGAGCGAGCGGCCTAGCCAAGGTGAAGATCCGCAGCAGGTTCAGCCGGTGGTCGGGAACGGGCGTGACATAGCGGCTCTCCCGGCCGAGATGGCTGTGGAGAAAGTGGCAGCCCGGCGTGATCCCCGCCCGCTTGATCCTGGCCAGCATCGCCTTGAGATCGGCCTTGCCGTTGGGATACTCCCGCCGGAAGGCGTCGTAGTCCCCGATCCGCCGGTAGCCGTTGCCTTCGAGGAAGGCCGGGTAGTAGATGTTCATGAGGCGGAATCCGCCCCTTTTGGCGTAGGCGATGTGCTCGTCGACAGTGGCCGGCGTGACGTCGCACGTCCAGTAGTACGAGGCCGTGTAGAGGCTGCGCCGACGGCTGGCCACCCCGCGGGGCAGTCCGTAGTCCTCCTCGACGGCGGCGATCTTGTCCAGCAGCTCGCCCGTGGCGCAGACGATCAGGGCCGCGGTGACCCCGGCGAGCCGCACAGCCGCGTCGCTCCCCGCGGCGAGGATGCGGCACCCTTCGCCCTCCTCCGAATCGGCGTTGGCGCAGGGGTCCGCCGCCACCAGCGCGATGGCCACGTCATCGTCCCAGACCACGTTCAGCCAGTCGCCCCAGTGCCTCCGTTCGCGCAGCGGCAGGCGCAGGAACCACATCTCAGAGATCGGCGGCTCGGGCATGACGGAGGGTTCGGTCAGCGTGAGCGCCTCCAGTGAAAAGGCGATGTAGTCCCCGGTGGCCTTCACGCGGACGGTGGCCTCCCAGGGGATCAGCTCGTAGCCGATGACCAGCTTGTCCCCCTCCAGCCGCACCGCGTTGGCCTTGAAGGTGGTCCGCCGGTTGGGATAGGCCAGCTTCACCTCGTTCTGATAGGGGCGCGGCTCGGTGATCGTGCTGACCGGCACCCGTTTTCCCCCGGCCAGGCATTCGGTACGGGTCGGCTTGAACACCAGGCTTACCACCGTCCCGTCGCCGGCGATGACCAGCTTCATCAGGCGGTTCTCGATCGTCACCCCGCGCGTCGCGTCCATCGGCACCTCCCAAGGCGTTTCAGTGACGGCGATTATCGATGGTGCGGGAGCAGAAGTCAACCTCCCGCGACCAGCAAAGCAACGTGCGGAGCCTTTGACAGAAGCGGCCGCGCGTGAGACACTTGTCTTTTAGGCCGTGCCAGGGCGCTCGCCCGGTCCGGTGCCGGATCTACCGCTATGAGTGCCGCCGTTCGCCTGGGTTCGCTGATTCATGCTTGGGAAACAGTTCGCTATGAACTGCTCAACACCCGCATTTGCGATTTGAACCTCCGCCTGGCCCGCGCCCCCGTGCTGCCGGCGCTGAAGGCGCTGCAGAAGGAGTTCCTCGACCGCAAGATCGCCTTTGTCCCCTCTTTCTATCTCTCCGACGGGTGGGGCTGTCCCGACCGCGTGCCCGTGATCGGCCTTCCCTTCTACCTGGCCGACAAGCGGCTGATGCGGATCGAGGAGGAGCAGACCGGCGAGATCGAGGACGGCCAGATGCTGATGATGCTCCTGCGCCACGAGGCGGGGCACGCCGTGAACTACGCCTACCGGCTGTGGGAGAAGAAAGAGTGGTCCGACCTGTTCGGCCGTTTCGGGGAGCCGTACCGCGACACGTTCGAGGCCGATCCCTTCAGCCGCCGTTTCGTGCGCCACCTCCTGCACGGCCAGGCCCGCCGCGCGACCTACGCGCAGAAACACCCCGACGAAGATTTCGCCGAGACGTTCGCCGTCTGGCTGACCCCCAAGTCGAACTGGCGCCGGCGTTACGCCAACTGGCCGGCCCTGCGGAAGCTCGAGTATGTCGACCGCGCGATGCGCCGGCTGCGCAGCCGCCCCCCCGAAGTCACCGGCGGCGAGTTGGCGCAGCCGGTGGACTCGCTGACCATGACCGTCGCCGAGCACTACGGCCAGCGGGCCGAGCGCTACCGCTCCAAGGCGCAGGGCTACCTCGACGACAAACTGAAGCGCGTCTTCCCGCAGTTCCGCGCCGCCGTGCCGGCGATCGAGGCGGTGCCGTTCATCCGGCGGCGCCACCGGATGCTGATCACCCGTGTCGCCGACTGGTCCGGCATGGCGCCCGACGACATCGCCATGCTGCTGGAAAAGGTCGAGGAACGCGCCCGCTCGCTCGGGCTGCGGGTGCGCATGGACAAGCAGGAGGAGCGGCTGATGGACCTCGTTTCCCTGCTCACCGCCATGGCCGTGACCTTCCGCCACACCGGCAAGTTCCTGGAGTGACGTTTTCCGCTTGCCTTTCGCCGCCGCGCGTGGTTTACTTTTGAAAATGGTTCTTTGCGGGTCCGCATTGCGGTATAGATTGGGGTGCGCGGTATGTGGTCCTTGTTCACAAAGAGAACTGACGAGCCGCCGACGGCGCAACGGGCGCACAAGGCGCGTGAGCTGGCGCTCGCCATCCGGAAACTGGAGCAGGAAGGGATGCTGGGCGGCGCCTACGTGAACTTCGTCTACGAGTTCAGGGAACTCGTCGCTAGACGGGACCGGGCGCACACGGTCATCTACTTGCTGCCGGGCGGCGGGTCGACGCCGTCGCAGGCCGAGGCGGTGGAGGAGTGGGCGCACACGGTCACCGTCGGCGCGCTGCTCGACCTCGCCCGCGAATCACGCCCCTCGCTCGAATGGGAGCGGAAGGAGGCCCCGGGCCTCGACGAGGCCGCCGTCTGGAAGATGCTCGACTGCTGTGCCGAGAAGGGGGAGCATGCCTATTATGCCCTGCGCGAGTCCTGCGGCAAGGTCTGGGCCGCCCAACCCGGCTGGGACCGCCGCCGTCTGATCGTGCGCTGAGGCAACCGGTCAGAGCAGCGCGCGCCATTCGGCGATTTGCCGGCGGCGTTCGGCGGTCCATGTCGCCGCCGTCTCGCCCGCGACGGTCGGCGGGTTCACATAGGCGGCCCCGCAGGCGCCGCAGTGCCCCCCCTCGCCCAGCGGAGCACCGCATTCGGGACAGGCGGCGAGCAGCACCTCGCCGCAATATGCGCAGTAGCGCCCGGCATGGCCGGCGGGCTGCCGGCGCGGCCAGAAGAGGATGTCGTTGCCGGCCGCCAGGGGGACGTTCGAAGGGCACTCGGCCCGCGGGCAGCACACGCGGCCGGCCGCGCCGCGCGGCGGAACACCGGGCGCCGGCACCTCGTCGGGGGCGGCCAGGGGAACGTCGAGCAGCGCGGCGAGTTTGCCCAGGGTTTCGCGCGACACGGCGTCGGGCCGCCCCAGCTCCATCATGCTGACGGCTGACTGCGTGCAGCCCGCCGTGCGCGCCAAGGCGGCTTGAGACAACCCTTTGGCGCGCCGCGCGTCGCGCAACCGTAAGGCCAATTCTGGAGTAAGCTTTCCCATGCGGTAACGGGCGCAACTATGAACGAAAGCGGCCAATCAGATCAAGCGCGAGTTATCACCATGTTATCAACACAGCATCGGCAAACAACTTGTAAACACGAACTATGCATCTTAACTTATTGTATGATAAGTATTTACTAATTATGAACATTTGTATTATCAACTGTTGATGACTGCTTGATAAACACTACATGAACAGGAGAGGCGGGAGAAATCCGGATGGTGCCGCAGTGCGGTGGCAAGCGAAGCGCGACACCGCTTTTTTCCGCGTAGGAAAGGGTGCCTAAAAGTGAAAAAAGGACTGAATGTAGATGCGTTTACCCTGTAAAAACCGCTGTCTGCGGGGACGGGGTCTGCTATACTGGGCGGCGCTTGGGGTCGGTGGCGGCACGGGCTGTCCGCAAGAGGCAGGAAACCAAGGGGGCATCATGGCATTCGTCTTTGAACCGGCGGCATTCATTCCCTTCCGCGACACGGCGGCGATCGCGCGGGTCATCGGCATCAAGCGGCAGGAGATCACGCGGCATTCCAACCCCGATTTCCGCATCCGGGTCATCCCCGACGCGGAGCTGGAGCCGCTGTGGATCGACGACATGTTCCAGCGGATCCGCCGCTCGGCCGAGGAGGGGCGGCCGCTGGTGATGATCCTGCCCAACCCGTGGCCGAGCTATGCCAAGGTCGCGGCGCTGATCAACCGCCACCGGATCGACTGCCGCCGCCTCCACACCTTTAACATGGACGAATACGCCGACCAGGACGGCCACATCGCCCCCGACACCTGGGAATTCGGCTTCGGCTACGCCTTCAAGAAGTTTTTCATCGCCGAAATCGACCCGGCGCTGCGGCCACCCGAGGCGCAGGTCCACCTGCTGGGCAACCGGACGCTCCCCGACTACGGCAAGCGCCTGGCCGACCTCGGCGGCGCCGACATCTGCTACAGCGGACCCGGCTGGAGCGGGCACCTCGCCTTCATCGAGCCCGACGCGCCGGAGTTCGCCGCCACCAGCCTCGAGGAGTGGAAGACGCTGGGGCCGCGGGTCTGCACCCTGGGGCCGCTCACCATCGCGCAGAATTCGCTGCACGGCTGTTTCGGCGCCAGCGGCAACCTCTGCGCCGTGCCGCCCAAGGCGGCGACGATCGGCCCTGCCGAGGTGGTCGGCGCCAAGTTCCGCATCGACATGCACAGCATCTCGGTGGGGGGAACGTTCCATTCGTGGCAGCGGCTCACGACGCGGCTGGTGCTGCACGGCCCGGTCACGCCGCGGGTCCCCGAGTCGATCCTGCAGACGCTGCGCACCGACGTGTGGGTCTCGGAGACGGCCGCCGCCGACATCGAGCCGCGCTGGGACCTGGGCTACTGACCGCCGAAGCCACGTTTTCCCATAGCCTGTTTGACAGGCTGTCGGCACCCACGCAAAGCAACGACAACCAAACGAGCACGGAGGCGCATGATTGGGAGAGTGTGGATGCGGGTTGCGGCGGTTGCCGCGCTGGCGGGAATGATGGCGGGGTGCGACCCCGCGGCGGGCGGAGGCCATGAGCCCGACCAGATCAAACTTCTCTCGCCCGACCCGCAGTACGGCGCGGCCGGCGCGGCCGACGCCAAACGGGTGAGCATCGAAGTGCTGACCGCCCCCATTGCAGGGCTGCTGGGCGGCGAAGGGGTCCGCCATCCGGTCGCCGGCGAACGGCTGCTGCTGCGCCCCGCCGATCCACAGTCGGGCCTGCGGCCGTCGCTCGCCGAAGGGGTGACCGACCCGGGCGGCCGCCTCGATTTCGAGGTGGAGCTGGGGCCGGCCTTCGGCGACCAGTACCTTGAGGTGGCATGCGCCAGCCGCCCGGCGGTGAAGAAGCGCCTCCGCTTCGTCTCGGGCGTCCGCGTCGCGAACAACAAGCAGGAGGTCGCCGCCGGGCGGGCGCTGCCCAACCCCTTCCGCATCACGCTGCTCGACGCAGCGGCGCAGCCGCTCGCCGGCGTGCCGGTCTACTTCACGCTGACCGCCCAGCCCGACAAAGGGGGACGGCTGACCCCCTCCATGGGCGTGACCGGCCCCGACGGCGCGGTCGAGGCCGAGTTGCAGACCGCGCCGGGCGTGATCGGCGTCTACCAGGTCAGCGCCGAGATCGCCGACCCCGCGGGCGGGCGGACGGCCCGCCCGATCCGCCTCGAGGCCGACGCCATGCACATCGCCAGCCTGGTGATCGGCGTGCTGGGCGGCCTGGCGATCTTCATCTTCGGCATGACGCTCATGAGCGACGGCCTGCAGCAGATGGCGGGCAACCGCCTGAAGCGCGTGCTCGCCTTCATCACCGGCAACCACGTGCGCGCCGTCTTCGCCGGCACCGTGGTGACGGGGCTCATCCAGTCGTCTAGCAGTACCACGGTGATGACCGTCGGCTTCGTCAACGCCGGCCTGCTGACCCTCAAGCAGGCGATCGGAGTGATCTTCGGCGCCAACATCGGCACCACCGTCACCGGCCAGATGGTCTCGTTCAGCCTGGAGAACCTGGCCCTGCCCGCGACGACGCTGGGCGTGCTGCTGCTGCTCACGCTGAAACGTCCGGCGGGCCAGGGCTTCGCCCGCGCCTTCCTCGGCTTCGGCCTCCTCTTCTTCGGCATGGGGATGATGTCGACCCAGCTCAAGGCCGTCAGCACCTTCCCCAGTTTCCTACGGATCTTCCAGGCGATCGACTGCCAGCCGCTGACGTCCGGCGGCGCGATGCCGCTCGGCGCGGTGCTGGGAGCCGTCGGCATCGGCACGCTGATGACCGTCCTGGTGCAGAGCAGCTCGGCGACCATCGGCCTGGCGATCGCCCTCGCCAACAGCGGCCTGCTCAATATCTGGACGGCCATCCCGATTGTCCTGGGCGACAACATCGGCACCACGATCACCGCCATTCTGGCGTCGCTCAGCGCCAACCGCACCGCCAAGCAGGCGGCGGTCGCGCACTCGTTGTTCAACATCCTGGGCACGGCGGTGATGATCGTCCTCTTCTTTGTACCGGTCGACGGCGTCCCCTGCTTCTTCTACGCGGTCGACCACCTCACCAACGGCGAGGTGCTGTTCGGCGAGAACGTCGGGCGCCACGTCGCCGCGGCCCACAGTCTGTTCAACGTGGTCAACGTGGTCCTCTTCACGCCGCTCATCGGCGCCCTGGCCTGGCTGTGTGCAAGGTTGATTCCCGCCCGCGCCGCCGCGCCGCGCGCGCCGCTGGTGAATCTCGACCGTCACTGGCTGACCTCGCCCTCCCTGGCGCTCGATGGCGCGGTGCGGGCCGCGGCCGCGATGACCGAACGGGCGTGCTGGCTCGCCTCGACAGCCCTGGAGTGCTACCGCGGCGGCAAGGCGGCGCCGCTCGGCGAGATCGAGCGCGCCGAGGACGACACCGACGAGACGCAGCGGCAGATCATGGACTACCTCATGCAGCTGACGCGGCGCGAGCTCTCCGCCAGCCAGGCCGAGGCGATCCCGGCGCTGATGCACTGCGTCTCCGACGCCGAGCGGATCGCCGATATCGGCGTGGCCGTCGCCGAGCTGATCCCGCAGCCCTCCGCCGACGGTTCCCTGACCGAGGCGGCGCAGCGGGAGCTCGACGAGATCATCGGCAAGGCGCGGCAACTCGCCGACTGCGTGCTGCACGGGCTGCGCGGCACCGGCAAGAACGCCGTCGAGGACGCAATCCGCCTCGAAGGGCAGGTGCGGATCCTCTGCAAGCGGGGCGAGCAAGGCCATGTCGAGCGGCTGCAGCGCGGCGAATGCACCATCGACCGCGGCATCGTCTATGTCGAGGTGCTGGCGCTGATCGAGGCGATCGTGCGCCACTTGGGCAACATCGCCACCCGCACCGCCACGGCCACCAGCGATGTGAACTGAAGCAGTGAAGGCATTGGTCCAGCGGGTTTCGGAGGCCTCGGTCACGGTCGGCGGCGAGACGGTCGCCGCGATCGGGACGGGGTTGCTGGTCCTGCTCGGCATCCGCCACGGGGATACCGAAGCGGACGTCGCCTGGATGGCCCGCAAACTGCCGCAGTTGCGGATTTTCGAGGACGCCGCCGGTGCGATGAACCGCTCGCTGCTGGATGTCGGCGGCGCGGTGATCGTGGTCTCGCAGTTCACCCTCTACGCCGACGCGAGCAAGGGAAACCGGCCGGGGTTCTCCGCCGCCGCCCGTCCCGAACAGGCCGAACCCCTCTACGAGGCGCTGGTGGCCCGGCTCCGCGAGACCCTGGGGCCGGAGCGGGTCGGGACCGGCCGCTTCGGTGCCGAGATGCGGGTGCGCCTGGTCAACGAAGGCCCGGTGACCATCGTGCTGGAAAGCGCGGACTGAAGGAGTCGCTTCCGAACCCCCGGCTTGCGGAAGTGGAGGGTTCAGGGGTCAGGGTTCAGGGGGGGCAGGGTTCAGGGAGACGCGCGCCACCTGGTAGGGCGAGGCGTCCTCGCCGAGCCGGGACCGTGGCACGGGCATCTTGCCCGTGGTGGGCGGCTACACTGGCATCGAATACCAGCCGCCGTGCGGTGTAAAGCGACGAAGTGTGGGATGAGGCGATTGGGTCTTCGGGGTCGGGGTCGGTATCGGTATCGGAATCGGGGTCGAAATTCCCTTTTTTTGTCGATGCCGATGCCGATACCGACCCCGACGCCGATGGTTACACCTCCAAAATTAGATTTGCCCGTTTTTGGTGCCGTTTTTGGTTGACGGGCGGGGGAAGGCGTGTCAAACTGGATCAACATCGGTTTTAGACTGTTCTCACAACGCTTGAGCGAATGGAAGGCAGGCAATCATGACGATCCGCAAGAATCAGGGGTTCACCCTCGTTGAAATGCTGGTGGTGATCGCGATCATCGCGATCCTGGCCGGCGCGTTGTTCCCGGCGATCACGGGGGCGATGGAGTCGGCGCGCGCGACCGCGATGAAGAACAAGGGACGCGCCATCTGGGTGGCGATCACGGCGGCCAACACCGACCGCGAAGTGCTGGGCGAGTGCCTGCTGTGGCCGAAAGATCTGAAAGAGGAACTGAGCGATGTGAAGGATGTGGAGAGCTATCTGACATTCCTGATGTCCGACGGCGCGAAGATCGGCGAGATCGCCGCCAACTCGGGCGACCAGATCGTGGGTGACTTGAAGCGCGATTCGTTCGCCGGCGCCGGCGTGATCGCCAAGAACACGGCCACCAAGATCGAGAACAACAACAACGCCTGGTCGGTCGCGGTAGTGGGCGAAAACAACGACGCCATGGATGCGCTCTTCATCACCCGCAACGCCAAACTCGACACCAAATACACCCGTGAGGAACCGCCCGCCGACGGCAAACCGACTTCGGGAACCAAGGTGACGCTGCGCGAGGTGAAGCCCTTCGGCACCAGCCGCGCCGTCTGGGTCACGCGCGGCGGCGGCGTCATGGACGCCCGCGCCATCTACCTGACCACCGCCCGCCTGTTCGCGCCGAAGGTTGAGGAGACTGGAGAAGCAGGCGAGGACAATCCCAACGAGATCGAGACGTGGGTCAATGATGGCGGCGGCGCCGGCGGCGCTGGTTGATCAGGGGCTGGATGACGCGAAAACCCTTGGCGGGCACCGGCCGCCGGGGG
>CAYVKQ010000061.1:0-12662 GCA_964451945.1 uncultured Lentisphaerales bacterium | reverse complement strand
GCGCGCGCGCCGAGGAGCCAGAGCTGGTGCAGGGCCATGGCGCGCGGACCGAGCCCGAGGACCTGGCCGCCCATTTCCGCCGAGGGACCGGCGGAGAAGGCGTCGGAGATGCAGAATCCCCACAGGCCGGCGGCATAGGCGATCCCCGCGGCCACGGCCCACAGGCGCAGATGCTTCATGTTTCCTCCCGCTTGCGCTCCGTCCGTCCGAGCGCGTAGTGCGACCCCGCCGACGGCGCGCCGATGCGGCGGCCGGCGATCACCGTCGGCGCGGCGGACGCGCCCCGTTCCGGATAGTCGAGCGTGTAGTGCAGTCCGCGGCTCTCCTTGCGGTGGGCGGCGCTGCGGATGATGAGCGCCGCGACGTCGGCGATGTTGCGCAGTTCCAGAGTGTCGGGCGTGACCCAGTAGTCGAAATAGTACTGGCGGATCTCGCGGCGCAGGTTCGCGATGCGCCGCAGCGCCCGTTCAAGCCGCTTGCCGGTGCGGACGATGCCGACGTAGTCCCACATGCAGGTGCGCACCTCGTTCCAGTTGTGCGCCACGACGACCTGTTCGTCGCTGACCACGGCGTTGCCGTACTGCCACGGGGGGATGGCGGCGTCGACCGCATCCGGCCGCTGTGCGGCGACGCGGTCGGCGGCGGCCTTGGCGCAGACCAGCGCCTCGAGCAGTGAATTGCTCGCCAGGCGGTTGGCGCCGTGCAGCCCGGTGCAGGCGCATTCGCCGATGGCCAGCAGCCCCGGCAGCGTCGTCTCGCCCGCCACGGTCGCCCGGATGCCGCCGCAGCAATAGTGGGCGGCGGGGACGACCGGGACCAGGTCCTTCGACATGTCGATGCCGAAGCGGAGGGCGGTGGCGAAGATGGTGGGGAAGCGCTGTTCGATGAACGCGCGCGGCTTGTGGCGGATGTCGAGGCAGCAATAGGGCGAGGCGGTGCGCTTCATCTCGGCGTCGATCGCCCGCGCCACGATGTCGCGCGGGGCGAGCGCGCCACGGGAGTCGTACTTCTGCATGAAGGGCTTGCCGTCGCGGTCCACCAGGTCGGCGCCTTCGCCGCGCACCGCCTCGCTGATCAGGAAATTCTTCGCCTGCGGGTGGTAGAGGCAGGTGGGGTGAAACTGGATGAACTCCATGTTGGCGATGTCGGCGCCGGCGCGCCAGGCGACGGCGACGCCGTCGCCGGTGGCGATGTCGGGGTTGCTCGTGTAGAGGTAGACCTTGCCGCAGCCGCCGGTCGCCAGGACCGTCGACGGCGCGCGCACCGCGCCGATCTCGCCGGTGGCCTCGTCGATCACGTAGGCGCCGAGGCAGCGGTTGGGGCCGGGGAGCCCGAGCCAGCGGGTGGTGATCAGGTCGATCACCATGGTCCGCTCGCGGACGGCGATCGCGGGATTTTCCATCACCCGCTCCAGGAGGACGCTCTCGACGCGGCGTCCGGTGATGTCCCCGGCGTGCAGGACGCGGCGCTGCGTGTGGCCGCCCTCGCGCCCCAGGTCGTAGCCGCTGGCGCTGGCGTCGCTGGCGCTGAAGCACACGCCGAGGCGCTCCAGCCCGGCGATTCGCGCCGGGCCGTCGGAGACGATGCGGCGCACCACCGCCTCGTCGCAGAGTCCCGCGCCGGCGTCGAGTGTGTCGGCGATGTGCTGCTCGAAGGTGTCGCCCGGCTCCATTACGCAGGCGATGCCGCCCTGGGCGAAATTGCTGCTGCTGTCGGCCGACGCCTTCTTGGTGACCAGCAGCACGCGGCCGTGGGGCGCCAGATGCAGCGCCGTGCTCAGGCCGGCGATGCCGCTGCCGACGATGAAAAAATCAACGGACTCGATCCGCATACTCCTCCGCTCCTTCTCCTGCGGCCGCCGCCGGATGCAACCCGTTCGGGTGTCCCGGCACGGGACCTTGACAGGCGCACCGTATTCAAGTCATATTAGCACGTACTGAACGGATGAGAATAGACTTTTGCGCCGGCCGGGAAGGCGGCGCGCACCATTCGCAGGAAGGCGTAGGCAGAGCATGGTCACAGTCAAGGTCATCGGCGCCACCGGATACGGCGGTATCGGAATCATCGAACTCTTGCTGCAGCATCCCGAGGTCCGGCTCGCCACGCTGGTCGCCCGCGAGGAGATCGGCAAGCCGCTGAGCGCCGTCTATCCCCACCTCGCCGGATTCTGCGAGCTGCCGATCCTGGCCGCCGACGACCCCGCCGCCGCCGCGCCGGCCGACGTCGTGTTCTGCGCCACGCCCGACGGCGTCGGCATGACGGTCGCGCGCGCCGAGCTGGCCAGGGGGGCGAAGGTGATCGACTACAGCGGCGATTTCCGCTTCACCACCGCCGAGGGGTACGCCGACTACGCCGGCCGCATCGGCCGCGACCCCGCGCACGCCGCCCCCGACCTCCTCGGCGCCAACGTCTACGGCCTGGCCGAACTGCACCGCGAGGCGATCCGCGCCGCGCGGATCGTCGGCAACCCCGGGTGCTTCGCCGCGAGCTGCATCCTCGGCCTCGCCCCCGCCGCGCGCGAGGGGCTGGTCGAGCCCGGGAGCGTGATCTGCGACTGCGTCACCGGGGTCTCGGGGGCGGGCAAGAAGGTCTCGGCGACCTTCCACTATCCCGCCCGCTACGAGCAGATGAACGCCTACAAGCTCGCCGGGCACCAGCACGTCTGCGAAATCGAGCGGGAGCTGGGCGCGCTCGCGGGACGCGAGTTCCGCGTGACCTTCACGGCGCACGTCGCGCCCGTCTGCCGCGGCATCATGTCGACCCTCTACGGCACTCTGGCGCGGCCGCTCACCGAGGAGCAGGCCGTCGCGGGCTACCGCGCGTTCTACGACGGCAGCCCCTTTGTCCGCGTCCTCCCCGCCGCCGCCGCCGTCGGCACGCTCCACGTCCGCGGCTCGAATTTCTGCAACCTGGTCGTCAGCGTCGACGCCCGAACCCGCCGGCTGCGCGTCGTCTCCTACATCGACAACCTGATGAAGGGCCAGGCTGGCTCGGCGCTGCAGAACATGAACCTGATGTGCCAGTTCGACGAAACCCTCGGACTCAACCGCGCAGGGAGCTACCCGTGAGCAAAAAACACGCGCCGCCGCAGAAGAAACCGGCTTCCGCCACCGCCAAGGGACGCCACGGCCTCGGCCGCGGCCTGGGGGCGCTCATCGGTGCGCCCGCCGCACCGGCGGCGGTGCAACCGGAGGCGCCGGCCGCCGCGCCGCCCGCCGCGGAGCCGCCGCCCGGGGCCGGCCGCCAGGCGGTCCTCACTCTGCCGACGGGCGAGATCGCCCGCTGCCCCTGGCAGCCCCGTGCCGTGTTCGAGCCCGAGGCGCTGCGCGAGCTCTCCGAGTCGATCAAGGCCCACGGCGTCATCCAGCCGCTGATCTGCCGCAAGGCGGCCGGCGGCGGCTTCGAGCTGATCGCCGGCGAGCGCCGCCTGCGCGCCGCGATCGAGGCGGGGCTCGATCGGGTCCCGGTGATCGTCATCGACGCCGCCGACCGCGACGCCGCCGAGATGGCGGTGATCGAGAACATCCAGCGCGAGGACCTCAACGTGATCGAGGAGGCCGAGGGATACCGCACCCTTGCCGAGCATTTCAACCTGACCCAGCAGGAGGTGGCCGACCGTGTCGGCAAATCGCGCCCCGCCGTGACCAACGCCCTGCGGCTGCTCGACCTTCCCGACGAGGTCAAGCAGTTCCTCTCGTCGAACCTCCTCACGACCGGCCACGCCAAGGTGCTGCTCGGCGTCGCCGACCCCGGGGAGCAGACCCTCCTCTCGCACAAGTGCGTCACCGAGGGGCTGACGGTCCGTAGTCTGGAGCGGCTGGTCGCCCGGCGCAAGGCGGCGCGCGACGGCACGGCCGACGCGCGGCGCCCCACGCCCGACCTCCCCGACGCCCACCTGAAGGACCTCGCCGACCGCATGAACCGCCACTTCGGCACCCATGTGCGCCTGACGGCGAGCCAGACCTACGCCAACGGCAAGCGGGCCAAGGGGTGCATCGAGATCGATTTCTACGACAACGACGACCTCGACCGCCTGCTCGCCCTCTTCGGCATCACGGTGGATTGACTTCGCCGTGCAGCACCGAGACGCGGAGCCAGCCGTTGCTGAAGGCGCGGCCGGCAATCCGCTTCGAGGCCCCGCCCGGCAGCCGGAATCTGAGGCTGCCGGCGCGCTCTTCGCCGCCGTCGGCGGCGCAGCCGACCAGCAGCACGTCGCCCTCCAGCCGCAGCGTCGCGTCGTCGGTGCCGCCGCTCCCGGGCAGCAGGCAGCAGACGGTGTATCCCCCGGCGCAGGGTTCGATGTCGACCGCCGGCGCGGCCGGCGCCCGGCTCCATTCGCCGCGCGCCACGCCCCGCTCCGACCACACCCCCCGGCGGTCGCCGCAGGCGGCGGCGCTTCCGCCGTAGGAGACCCAGGAACCCCCGCCGGGGACCGCCACCTCCCGCCGCGGCGGTTCGCTCGCGGGCGCCGGCGCGGCAACGGCTTCGGCAGACCCGGGCGGACGCGCGGCCACCCGGCGGACGGTTGCGGCGAGCAGCAGCAGCGAGAGCGCCACAGCCCCCGCCACGAGCAGCCGGTCGGCCCACAGCCACAGGTGGAATCGTTTTCCTTGTTTCAACACGGTTCCTTCTTCGCGGGCGCGCCGTACGAATGCGCCCGCCGCGCAAAGCGCAACTCCCGTGCCAGCGGATGGGCGCGCCAGATGAAGCCATCGGCGTCGGGGGCGGTATCGGAATCGGCATCGATAAGACAAAGGGAACCTCGACCCCGCCCCCGATACCGATACCGATACCGAACCCGAATACCCATATCGCCTCATAAGCAGAATTGCAGGGGCGCAATTACGGTTCCTTTGTCCGTCGTCGTCGGCGCGGCGAGACGCCGCGCCCTTGGCTGCATGCAAGGTAGGTCCGCCGTCCCCGGCGGACCGCGCCAGCAGCAGCCACGCGCGCAAGCTCAAGCCGACGCCGCGGCCCGCCGGGGACGGCGGGCCCTACCAGGTGGCGTGCATAGGGCCGAGCGGCAAAGAAACCGTGACTGCGCCCGAATTGCAGGCGACAAAATGTCAGGCCTCGACACGACAATTTGTCGCGGGTACACTGGAATGGACTACGGAGTTTCCGCGGATCTGGAGGGGCTTCGGGATTGGGGTCGGTATCGGTATCGGGGTCGAAACGCTCTTTGTTTGGTCGATACCGATAGCGATACCGACCCCGACGCCGATGGTTTCGTCTCTGCAATGTTGCTGTCTCCCCCCGCCCCGCCTCCGGGCACGCGCTTTGCTGATAGGAGGAACATGTCTTCCACACGGACAACAACGGGCGGTCTGAAACCGCGCAGCCCTTCGCTGACGGCACAGGCGGTCGCGGTGCTGGCTGGCGCCGCGCTGGCGGCGGCGCTGGCGCTCTTCTGGCTACACCGCTCGCAGGCGCGGCTGGCGCATATCGACGCCACCCGTTCGGTGCTGCGGCAGGGGGAGCGGCTGATGGCCCTGTTCGCCGACGCGGGGGCGCTGGCCTGCAGCACGAACCTGACGCCCGCCGAGTGGCGGCTGCTGACGGCGCAGGTCGACGGACTGCACGCGGCCCAGGGCGAGCTGGCGTTCGTCTCGATCGCGCGCGACGGCGAGACCGTTTTCCACCGCCAGCTCGCGGCGCTGCCGCCGCCGGCGGCGCCGGCCGAGCCGCCGGCGCGCGCGGCGGTCTCGACCCTCAACCTCCCGGTCGGCCCCGGCGCCACGCGGCCGGTCATGGTCTTCACGCGCGAGGTGGCGCTGCCCGGCGGCGCCCGGGCGACGGTCGAGCTGGGGCTCGACGCCGACGCCGTCGACGCCAGCGGCTCGGCGGCGGCGCGCTCGATCCGCGCCCTGCTGCGCCTCTCGGCGATCGCCGTCGCCGCCGCCTTCGGCGCCTGCCTGCTGCCGGTCGTGGCGCTGGTGCGCCGCGACCGCGAACGCCAGGCCCGTGCCCGCCGCGAGGAGCACCTCGCCTTCTCGGGCGTGCTGGCCAACGGCATCGTGCACGACTTCCGCAACCCGATGTCCTCGGTCAGGCTCGACGCGCAGATGCTGGCGCGCGAGGCGGCGCGCGCCGGCGAGGCGCGGCCCGCACGCCTAGCCGATCTGGCGGGGCGGATCAGCCGCACGGTCGAGCGGATGGACCGGGTCTTCCAGGAGTTTCTCTATCTGGGCAAGTCGCGGGGCGAGGCGCTCGAAACGGTCGATCTCGCGGCCTGCGTGCACGACTGCGCCGAGACGCTGGCACCGCGCCTCGAGGCGGCCGGGGTCACCCTCGACTTTCCCGCTCCGGCGCGTCCGCTGCGGGTGCGCGCCGCCCCCTTCGCCCTGCGGCGCGCGCTGCTGAACGTCCTCACCAACGCCGTGCAGTTCTCGCCGCGCGGCGGCGCGGTCACGGTCGCCTGCGCCGCGGCGGACGGCGAGGTCAGCCTGACGGTTGCCGACCGCGGACCGGGAGTGCCGCCGCGCGAGCGCGAGCGGATTTTCGACCTCTTCGTCACCACCCGTCCCGAGGGGACGGGGCTGGGGCTTTTTCTCGCCCGCACCGCGCTCCGCGCGTGCGGCGGCGAGATCGCCGCGCTGCCGCGGGAGGGCGGCGGCGCGGTGTTCCGCATCACCCTTCCCGCCAGCCCGGAGGCCGCGCCATGAACCCCCGCATCCTGATTGTCGAGGACGACCCCGACGGTGCCCGCTCGATGACCGACGCTGCCGCGGACGCCGGCTTCGAGACCGCGTGCGCCGCGACCGCCGCCGAGGGGCTCCGGCTGTTCCGCCTGCGGCCGCCCGACCTTGTACTCACCGACCTTGTGCTGCCCGACTTCGACGGCATCGAGCTGCTCGACCGCGTCAAACGGCTCGACCCCGCCGTGCCGGTGATCGTGATGACCGCCTACGGCTCGGTCGAGTCGTCGGTGCGGGCGATGCGCGCCGGGGCCTACGACTACGTCACCAAGCCGCTCGATCTCGACGACATCCAGGCCAAGCTCAAGCGCGCAGCCGAGACCAGCCGCCTGCGGCGCGAGGTTTCGGCGCTCACGGCCTCGGCCCGCGTCCGCCACGGCGCCGCGGCGATGGTCGCCGAGTCGCCCGCCATGCGCGCCGTGCTGAGCCAGATCGAGGCACTCGCCGGCACCACGGCGACGGTCCTGATCCAGGGCGAATCGGGGACCGGCAAGGAGCTGGTCGCGCGCGCGCTCCACGCCGACGGCGCCCGCGCCGGCAAGCCCTTCGTCGCCGTCAACTGCGGCGCCTTCGCCGAATCGCTGCTCGAATCGGAGCTCTTCGGCCACGAAAAGGGCTCCTTCACGGGGGCCGCGTCCCGCCATGCGGGGGCCTTCGAACGGGCCGACGGCGGCACCCTCTTCCTCGACGAGATCGGCGATGCGCCGCCGGCGGTACAGGTGAAGCTGCTGCGGGCGATCGAGGAGCGCGAGATCCGCCGCGTCGGCGGCGGCGAGCCGTTCGCGGTCGACGTCCGCCTCGTCTCCGCCTCGAACAAGGACCTGGCCGAATGCGCCGCCGAGGGGAAGTTCCGCGAGGACCTCCTCTACCGGCTCAACGTCGTCACCCTCACCCTGCCGCCGTTGCGCCGGCGGCGCGAGGACATCCGGCCGCTCGCCGACCGCTTCATCGCCCGCGCCGCGGCCGACCACAAGCGGACCGTCACGGGTGTTGAGCCGGCCTTCTACGACCGGCTGGCAGCCTACGACTGGCCCGGCAACATCCGCCAGCTCCGCAACGCGATCGAGTCGGCGGTCCTCCTCTCGCCCGGCAGCGAGTTGCGCGCCGCCTCGCTCAACCTTCCCGGCGGTCCGGCGCCGCAGGACGGCGCCTGCGTCTTCCCCGACAACCTGACGCTGAGCGGAATCGAGCGGCTCGTGCTGGAACAGACCCTGGGCCGCTGCGGCGGCAACCGCACGCTCACGGCGGAGAAGCTCGGCATCTCGATCCGCACCATCCAGCGCAAGATCAAGGAGCACAACCTTCCTTTCTGACAAAACCTGTGGCATACTTTTTGCTCTTTTGCGAACATCGGTTTTTTTACCCGACGACTCCAAGGAGAACGCATGCTGAACGTAAAGAACCTGAAGAAAAGCTTCGGCCCGTTTCAGGCGGTCAAGGGCGTGAGCTTCGCGGTCAACAAAGGCGAAGTGCTCGGCTTCCTCGGCCCCAACGGCGCCGGAAAGACGACCACGATGCGGATGATCACCGGCTTTCTCGCGCCGAGCGACGGCACGGCCGAGGTCTGCGGCTGCGACATCCGCGAGGATCCGGTCGGCGCCAAGCGCTGCATCGGCTACCTTCCCGAAAACGCGCCCGGCTACCACGCGATGACCGTGAGCGCCTTTCTCGACTTCGCCGCCCGTGTCCGCGGCTACCGCGGCGCCGCCTGCCGCGAACGGGTCGAGCGGGCGATTGTCCAGGCCCGGCTCGAAGGGGTGGCGGGACAGACGATCGAGACGCTCTCCAAGGGGTACCGCCAGCGCACCTGCTTCGCGCAGGCGATCCTCCACGATCCCCCGGTGCTGATCATGGACGAGCCGACCGACGGCCTCGACCCGAACCAGAAGTACGTGGTGCGCGAGATGATCCGCACCATGGCCGCCGAGAAGGCGATCATCGTCTCGACCCACATTCTCGAGGAGGTCGACGCCGTCTGCACCCGCGCGGTGATCATCGCCCGCGGCACGCTCGTGGCCAACGGCACGCCGGCCGAACTCAAGGCCAAAGACCCCTCGGGCCGCCTGGACGAGGTTTTCCGCAAACTGACCATGACCGAAGAGGAGCAAGCGCGCCATGTCCGCCCGTAATGTCCACACGATCTTCCAGCGCGAGTTCCGCGCCTATTTCAACTCCCCCGTGGCCGGCGTCTTCCTGGTCGCCTTCCTGGTCCTGACGGGGTTCCTGACGTTCCGCGTCTCGCAGTTCTACGAGGCGCGCCAGGCGTCGCTCGACCGTTTCTTCATGTGGCATCCGTGGGTCTACCTGCTGCTCGTGCCGGCGGCGACCATGGGGCTGTGGGCCGAGGAGCGCCGCAGCGGCACGCTCGAGCTGCTGCTGACCTTCCCGGTGACGCTCGCCGAGACGCTGCTGGGCAAGTTCCTCGCCGCGTGGGCGTTCATCGCCATCGGGCTGGCCTGCACCTTCCCCATCGTGCTCACCACCGCGTGGCTGGGCGACCCCGACATGGGGGCGATCGTCACCGGCTACGCCGGGTCGTTCCTGCTGGCGGGCGCGAGCGTCGCCATCGGCACCTTCGCCTCGGCGCTCACGCGCAGCCAGGTGATCAGCTTCGTCACCGCCCTCAGCGCCTGCCTGCTGCTGACCCTCGCCGGATTCGAGCCGGTGACGGGGCTGTTCGCGGCGTGGGCGCCGTGGCTGGCCGACGCGATCGCCGCCTGCAGCCTGCTGCAGCACTTCAATGCCCTCTGCCGCGGCGTGCTCGACCTTGCCGACGTCGCCTACTACGCCAGCGTGATGGTCTTCATGCTCGCCGCCGCGCACCTCGTCATCGACAACCGCAAGGCGTCCTAACCCGACCGTAACCCCGAACGACACCGCAACCATGAAAACAATCCACCGCATCTCCTCGGGCGTCGCCGGACTCGCGCTCCTGCTCGTGATCCTCGGCGCCGCCTGCGTCGTCATCGCCAACCTCCGGCTCCGTGCCGACCTCACCGCGGAGCGCCTCTTCACTCTCTCGCGCGGCTCGCGCGACCTCGTGGGCAAGCTCGACGCCGACGTCACGCTGAAGTTCTACTTCAGCAAGTCGTCGCCGGGCGTCCCGATCCAGCTCAAGAGCTACGCGCGCCAGGTCCAGGACTTCCTGCACGAATACGAACGGGCGGGCAAGGGGCGGATCGTGCTCGAGGCCTACGATCCCAAACCCGACTCGGACGAGGAGGAGTGGGCGCAGAAGTTCGGCGTTGCGCCGCAGACGCTCGCCCCCTTCGCGCCGCCGCTCTACTTCGGCCTGGTCGCCGTCTGCAACGGGCGCGAGGCGGCCCTCCCGGTCTTCTCCCCCGCGACCGAGCAGACCCTCGAATACGAGATCTCGCGCCTGGTCGCCCGCGTCGCCTGGCCCGAAAAGCCGGTGATCGGCGTCATGAGCGGCGGGCTCAACGCCCTCGGCGACGCCGACGACCCGATGCAGATGATGATGGGGCGCAACCGGCAGAACCAGCAGAAGCCGTGGGCCGCGTTCGCCGAGTTGAAGCGCGACTACACCGTGCGCGCCGTCGATGCCGCCGCCGAGGCGATCGACGACGACATCACCACCCTGATCGTCGTCCACCCCAAGAACCTCCCGGAGAAGACCCTCTTCGCCATCGACCAGTTCGTCCTCCGCGGCGGCCGCCTCCTCGCCTGCCTCGACCCCTTCAGCATCCAGGACTTCCGCACCTCGCAGGCGGCCAATCCGATGATGGGGATGCAGGGCCCGGGCGGCCCCGGCCCCTCGACCCTCGGCAAACTGCTGGACGCCTGGGGCGTCGGCTTCGACACTGGCAAGGTCGTCGCCGACATCCGCGCCGTCACCCGCCTCGACGGCGGCAACGGCCGCATCGACGAGAACCCGGTGGTCCTCTCGTTCACCGACGCCAACACCGACGACGACGACATCCTCACCGCCCGCATCGGCGAGCTGATCTTCCCCTTCGCCGGCGCGTTCAAGGACAACACGGCCAAGGAGCTGACCTTCACCCCGCTGGTCACCTCCTCCGACCGGGCGTGCCTGGTCGACGCCATGGCGGCGCAGTACGGCACCGCCATGCTGCGCAACCAGATTTCTCCCGACGGCCTCCGCCACGCCGTCGCCGTCCGCCTCTCGGGCACCTTCAAGACGGCGTTTCCCGACGGCGCTCCCAAAGGCGGCGAGGAGGCGGAGGATGGAAACAAGGACGGGGAAGCAAAGAAGGCGGAAGAGCCCGCCGCGCCCGGCCACCGGACGACCGGCGAGAGCGCCGTGGTCCTGGTGGGCGACTCCGACTTCCTCGCCGACGGCTGGAGCGTCCGCACCGCCACCCTCTTCTTCGGCTACCAGACGACCGAGGCGGTCAACGACAACATCGCCCTGGTCGCCAACGCCGCCGAGCAGCTCGCCGGGCGCAGCGAGCTGATCGCCATCCGCTCCCGCGGCCGCTCCACCCGCCCCTTCACCGTCGTCGATAAGTTGGAACTCAACGCGATGGAGCGGTGGAGCGAACAGGAGAAGGCACTGCAGGCCAAGCTCAACGAAACCCGCACGCGGCTGACCGAGCTGCAGAGCCAGAAGCAGGGGAACCAGCGGCTCATCCTCTCGCCCGAGCAGGAACAGGCGATCGTCCGCTTCCGCGATGAGGAGCGCAAGACCAACCGCGAACTGAAGAACCTGCGGCGCACCCTGAACGCCGACATCGAGAATCTGGGCATCCGGCTCAAAGCGGTCAACATCGCCCTGATGCCCGCGCTGATCGTCATCGTCTCGCTGGCCCGCGGCCTCGGTGGCCGCCGGCGCGGCTGACCTGTCCGTCTCACGAATCCCCAACCGCGGAGAAACAGCCTTATGAAAAAATCACGCCTTCCTGTCCTTGTCGCCGCCGCCGCCGTCCTCGTCGGCCTGGCGGTCTGGAGCGGGCGCGCCCGCCGTCCGCAGAAACCGCAGCAGATCGGCAAACCGGTCCTCGCCGGCCTGCCCGTCAACGACATTCGCCGCATCGAGATCGCCCAGGCGAGCAACCGCGTCGTGCTGGCCAGCCGCGACGACGGCTGGGTGGCCGAGTCGTTCTTCAACTATCCCGCCGACTTCGGCAAGATCCGCGACAACCTGCTGACGCTGCGCGACCTCACGGTCGGCGACGTCCAGCGCGGCGCCAGGCTCGACCCCGCCAACACCACCCTTGTCGATCTGCAGGACGAAACGGGCAAGCCGCTGGCGACGCTCCGCCTCGGCGAGGTGCGCACCAAGTTGGAGAACGAGTACGGCTGGAGTCCCCCCGACGGCCGCTCGGTCGCGGCCGGCGCCGACGACACCGTCTTCCTCGTCAAGGACCCGCTCAGCGCTTTCGCCCCCGACGTCAAGACGTGGATCGAAAGCGAGATCGTCAACCTCCCGGCGGCCGACATCGCGGCCATCGCCTTCGCCGGCCCCGGCGGCGCCTTCACCCTCGACCGCTCCTCCGGCGCGCTCGCCCTCCCCGGCCTGGCCACGAACGAGACCTTCGACACCTCCAAGGCCTACGGCGCCGAATCGGCCCTGAGCTACCTGCGCCTGGCCGACCTGGCCGACCCGTCGCTCGACGACGCGCAGACCGGCATCGCCACCGGCCACACCTGCACCGTCACCACGAAGGCGGGCGAAATCTACACGGCGCGCATCGGTGCCGCCGCTCCCGGCCGCGCAGAGCGCTACTTCCGCCTCGCCGTCGCCGCCGAGCCCGTCTCCACCAACGCCGCCGAACGCGCCGAGCTCACGAAGAAGGCCGCGGAGCTTCACGCCAAGGTCAGCCCCTGGCTCTACCTCATTTCGTCGTGGAGCGCCGACAACATGACCCGCTCCCGCGCCGATTTCATCAAGCCGGCCGAGCCGCCCAAACCGGCGGAGCCGGAAAAACCGGCGCCCCTGAACCCTGAACCCTGAACCCTGAACCCTGAACCCTGAACCCTGAA
>CAYVKQ010000060.1:1164-12717 GCA_964451945.1 uncultured Lentisphaerales bacterium | reverse complement strand
GGTCCTGTTTCTCGTGTCATTGATATTTTTTCTCAACTTGTGCGCGCGGATACACCGCAACCTTCGAACAACTGGAGTGCATGGGGGAAAAGTCAGAATTTAGATGCGTTTGCTCTGCCGATTTTCACTATGGACATTTCACCCCAAACCGTTTAACAATAGTGTGTATTTTTTTAGTGTAAATGGCTTTATTGGCTGTCCGCCGTTTTCGGTGCGGCGCGACGGGGGCCAAACAAGGATTGGACGCGGCGGGGCGGGTGTGCGCCTTGCCAGTCGTTCTCAGGTTGATGAAGCGTTTTGTCGTTGTCGTGGCGTTTGTGGCGTTGGCCGCTTGTACCGTGCCGGCAGCCGATCCTCCCCCGCCCGTTCTGGGCGTGACTCCAACCCTGCCCGCATTGCTCGCGCGTGTGCGCGAAGCCAATCCCCAGGTACGCGCGCAGACCGACCGCGTGGCGGCCGCCGGCTATGACGCCGCCGCCGTGGAGGGTTTTTTCGACACCACCCTGTCGGCCGCCTCCGGCCTTGCCGAAGGGGCCATGCGCACGCCCGGATCGATCCTCCCGGGGGTGGCGCCGACCGAGGCGTGGGTCACCGAGGCGACCGCCGCCCGCCCGCTGCGCCAGGGAGTTTGGCTGCGGGGCTCGCTGGCGCGCTGGGATTCGCTGGGCGGCGGCGCGGCGGACAACGATTCGGGAACAGTCGCCGGCGCTGCGCTGGAGAAGCCGCTGCTGCGCGACCGCGGGTTCGCCCTGCAGCGCCTCGAGCGCGAAGCTGCCCGGCAGGGGGTCGAAGTCGCCCAAGCGTCGCGCCAGACCGTCTGGCAGGACACCTGCCACGCCGTGACTCTCGCCTACGTCGACTGGCTGGACGCCCACGCCGAACAGGTCGAATCGCTGGCCGCCAGCGGCCGCGTCGCCCGGTTGCTGGCGGAGACCGAATCCCGCGTCGCGCTCGACGCCACCCCCTCCTACCAGCTCGCCTCGGCCCGCATGGAGGTCGCCTTCCGCCAGGACGACCTCCACCGGGCGCAGGCCGCGCTCGGGGCGGCCCGCATCCGCCTCGTGGAACTGGCCGGCGGCGATCTCCCCTTGGACGCCCTGCCGCCCCCCGAGGCGGACGAACTGCGCCGCTGGGCCGACGCCTGCGCCCGCGCGGGGCGCGACACGCCCTTCGCGCTGCACGTCCCCGAACGGCCGGAGTGGCGCGCCGCGGCCGCCGCCGCGGCGCAGGCCGACACGCTCGTACGCCGCGCGCGCGAAGACCTCAAGGCCGACCTCTCCCTCTTCGGCGGCGTCGGCTGGCGGTTGGACGACGAGCCGGGCAGGCGGGGCGACAGCGACCTGGCGTGGGAGGCGGGCGTCGTGTGGCGCAGTCCCCTGGGCCACGACGCCGAAAAAGCCCGCGCCGCCGCCCGCGAAGCCGACGCCTGCGCCTCCCGCGCCGTTCTGGCGGCGACCATCACTGCCGTCGCCGCCGAGTTCGAACGCGCCCGCACGGCGTTCGAATCGGCCTGCAGCCGCCTCGCCTCGATCGACCGCGCCGTCGAGGAGGCCCGGGCCAGTCTCGATGCCGAAGTCGAACGCTTCCGCCTCGGCGAGGGGCGCAGCCGCCTGGTGCTGGACGCCCAGAAGGATCTCTCCGCCGCCAACCGCAGCGCCAACGCCGCGGCGGCGCAGACGATCCGCGCCTACGCCGACCAGGCCCGCGCCGCGGGCGTTCCCTTCGCCCCCTTTCACGCAACCCCCTAACCCGGCATCCGCCATGGCCATCTCAAAAAAACTCTTCGACCTCATCCGCAAGCAGACCCCCGACGGCGATTCGCCCGACGTCGAAGCCGTCCTCAAGGAGGGATTGCTCCAGCCCGATCAGCGCGAGCAGATGGAACACGACATCCAGATCCTGGATGGCGACGGTTCGTCGGGACAGGACATCCGCAAGGAAGCGACCAAGCAGTTGCGCGAAGCGGCCGAGAACTCGCTGCGGCGCCTGCAGGTGATCCAGCACGGCCGCTGTCCGCAGTGCGGCGAGAGCCTGCGCCAGCACCTCTTCGCCTCGGTCTGCGACTCGTGCGGCTGGTATGTCTACGACACCCCCCGCCAGCGCGGCGTGCGCGTCCACCTGGTTGCCGGCGGCGAGGCTGTCGAGGGCGACCGCGCCTACGTGGTGAAGACGGGGGCGGTGCTCGTGCTGCGCAATGACGCCGTCGTCGCCCGCATTCCGCCGTCGGCAGTCGGCTGGATCGAGTATCTGTGGGACGAGGAGGAACTGAATCAGCGCCACAAGGAGGTGCTCGACCGCCTGACGATCACCTGCGGCTGGTGCGGCAAGGTTGCCGACCCCGAATCGGACGGCTTCCACATGGTCCAGGTCGCCTTCGGATCCTCTCAGGAGCGCTACTGCTTCTGCAGCGACGAATGCTACGAGGCCTTCCGCAAGATGTACCCTTCGCGCGTCCACCGCAATTGCTACGAGCGGAGCTGCGACGGCTGCGACCTCTGCATCAAACGCTATGAGAACGAAGCCGAGGGCGTGCGGACCCTCGCCAAGGACTACATCAAGGAACGGCGCAAGTAATGGGCGAATACCGGACAACCCGCGGCCAGGCGCTCCCCGCCACCGCGAAGGAAAAACACACGTGGATCTGGCGGACCGTCCTGGCGGTGCTGGCGGTCTGCGCGGCCGTCGGCTACGGCGGACACCGCCTGCAGCTCGACCGCTATGCGTCGGCGACCGGCTACGTCACCACCGAGCGGTACGCCGAAGTGCGCGCGCCTGTCGCCGGTCAGGTCACCGCCATCGCCGCCGGTTCGGGCGACATGGCCGCCGCCGGCGACCTGCTCGTGCAGCTCGAAGACACCGAGCAGCGCGCCGCCGTCGCCGAGGCCGAGGTCGCCGTGCGCAAGGCGGCCGCCGAGATCGCCTTCCGCGAGGCCGACCTCGCCGACCGCCGCCGCGAGCACGATAGCCGCGTGGCCGCGGCCAAGCTGACGCTGGACTACGCGCGCCAGCGGATCGACCTCACCCGCAAACTGGCGGAACAGGGGCTGGCTTCGGGGCGCGACCTCGCCGACGACACCTTCAAGCTCAAGCAGGCCGAGGCCGAACACAACCGCCTCACCCGCGTCGACACCACGCTGGACGAGCGGCAGATCGAGATCCTGCGCCGCGAGCTCGACGCCCGGAGGGAAGCCGTCTCCCGCATCCGCGCCGCGTGCGACGCCCGCGCCGTCCGCGCGCCGATCGACGGCCGCCTGCTGCGGCACACCTTCTATGTGGGCGAAGTGGTCCGCCCCGACCTGCTGCTGTACGAAGTCTTCGGCGGCACCAACCTCGTCCTCAAGCTCCGCGTGCCGGAACGCTACGCCGCCAAAGTGGCGGCCGGACAGCCGGTGCGGGCCGAGCTGCGCAGCTACAAGACGCTGCTGCGCGACTGGGTGCGCGGGACCGTCGTCGAAGCCCGCGACGTGATCCAGACCGAGGGGGCACAGGCCTACCGGGTGATCTACTGCTCCTTTGACCCCGAAGGCCGGGATATCCAGCCCGGCGCCACCGCCGACGCCGAGATCCGCTTCGGGCGCAGCTCCTTCTGGGCGGCGCTCATCGGGCTCTAGCAAGCTTCCGGCCGGCGACCGGACACCGCACTATGGCATCGCTCTCCACCGTCGGCGGCTTCATCCGCCCCTTCCGCTGGCATCTGGTCGCGCTGGTGTCGCTGACCGGCGTGCTGTCGGTCATGGCCATGCTGCCGCCGCTGCTCATCCGCGATGTCATCAACCGCGTGATCGATGCGGGCCACAGCGACGAGTTGTTCGGGCTCGGCTTCTTCCTGATCGCGACCGCTTTCGGCACCGCCTTCTGCGGCTACCTGCAGGTGCTCGGCACCGCCTACGTCGGCCAGACCTTCGTCATGCGCATCCGCTCGGCCGTCTACGCGCACATGCTCCGCCTCGGCATGGCCTATTTCGGACGGGAGAGCACGGGCAAACTGATCAACCGGCTGATGGGCGACAGCAGCACGCTGCAGCAGATCCTGTCTGTCGCGACCGTGCAGATCGTCTCCGACCTCGTCTGCGCCGCCTTCGCCATCACCGCGACCCTTTTCATCAACTGGCGCCTCGCCATTCCCCTCTTTCTGCTGCTCATCCTCTTCGTCGCCAACTACCATCTCTCCATCGGCAAGCTCAAGCGTCTCTCCCGCTCGCAACGCGGCGCCGAGGACCGCGTCGCCTCGGGCGTGCAGGACCGCCTGGCGGCCAACATGACGGTCAAGACCTACGGCACCGAAACGCGCGAAAACGCCACCTTCCGCAGCCACAGCGCCTTCAGCATGGAGCTGGCGCGCGAAGCGCAGGTGGCCACGGGCGTCTTTTCGCTCAACACCCGGCTGCTGGCCGACATCGGCCGCATCGTCATCTACTTCCTGGGCTGCGCGATGGTCCTCTCGGGATCGGCGAACTACGGCGACGTGACCGCCTTCTCGACCTATGCGATGCAGCTGCTCTGGCCCGCCGTCCGCTTCTCGCAGCTCGCGCAGCAGCTCGAAAACGTCCGCATCTCCGCGGAGCGACTTTTTGAAATCCTCGACGAGACGCCGCAGATCGTCGAACGGCAGGACGCCCGCGACGTCGGCACGGTGACGGGGCGGGTCGCCTTCGAGCGCGTCACCTTCGGCTACCTCCCCGACAAGCCGGTGCTGCGCGAAATCAGCTTCGACGTGGCTCCCGGCGAGACCGTCGCCCTGGTCGGTCCGACCGGGTGCGGCAAGACCACGGTGCTCTCGTTGCTGATGCGCCTCTACGACGTGAACGACGGCATCGTCCGCATCGACGGAACCGACGTGCGCGACCTCTCGTTCGCCTGCCTCCGCCGCCAGTTCGGCATCGTGCTGCAGGAATCGATGCTCTTCACCATCTCCATCGCCGACAACATCCGCTACGCCCGCCCCAGCGCCTCGCGCGCGGAGGTCGAGGCGGCGGGGCGCGTCGCCGAGATCCACGACGACATCCTCAAGCTGCCCCGCGGCTACGACGCCGTCATCGGCGAACGCGACGTGCAGCTCTCAGTCGGCCAGAAACAGCGGATGGCGATCGCCCGCGCCGTCCTCGCCGACCCGTCGATCCTGGTGATGGACGAGGCGACCTCGGCGCTCGACACCCAGTCGGAGCGGGCGATCCAGATCGCCATGGAGCGTTTCCTCAAAAACCGCACCGCGTTCATCGTCGCCCACCGCTTGAGCACGATCCGCAACGCGCACCACATCATCCTGCTGGACGGCGGCGTGATCGTCGAACATGGCACGCACGCGTCGCTGCTGGCCGTCCCGGACGGCCGCTACCGCCACCTGTACGACACCTATGCCGGCAAGGGCATCATCGAGGAGTGAGCCGCCGCATGAGCCGCCGCCACGAATTCCGCGCCTATCCCTACCGCCCGTCGCGCGACGCGGGCGACCCCAAGGGCGCGGTCGGGCTGATCCTCCGCTTCGCCTACCGCTACGTCTGGCCCCACAAATGGCCAGTGCTCCTCTGCATCATCCTCGTCTCCCTCAACACCTGCTCGGTCTACCTGCAGAGCTACTACGGGCGCGTCGTGGTGGACGAGATCCTCATGGTCGGCGCGGGGGGCACGGCCGCTGCCGGACGCGCCGCCGTCGCGCTCCACTCTCCCGCCAGCGACCGCGACGATTGGCTGCCGCCCGCAGATGTCCGGCGCAATCGCGCGGCGGGCGGCGAGTCCGACCGCCTGCCCGCCGAAATCCGGCCGCCTTGGGCGGGACGCCGCCTGTTCACCATCTTCGTCGTCTACCTCGGAACCATCCTGGCGCTAAATTTCGCCGACCGCGCCACGCAGGTCGTGCGCAGCCGCGTCGGCACCGCGATCACCGAACGCCTGCGCGAGGACATCCACAACAAGATCATCGGGCTGCCTACCTCGTTTCACCTCCGCACGACGCCGGGCCGGCTGATGTCGCGCATTCTCGCCGACGTCGGCGTGGTGCAGGAACGGCTGATGGAACTGGTCATCCACGCCACCAGCCAGGTGATCATGTTCGTCGCCGGCGTCGCCATCCTGCTGGTGCTGAGCCCCCCGATCGCCGGCGTCGTCATCCTCGCCATGATCCCCTACGTGCTCATCGTCGGCCGCGTGCGCGTGCACGTCCGGCGCATCAACCGCGAAATCCGCCACACCAACGCCTGCCTCTGGGGCCTCGTGTCGCAGAAGCTCGATGCCATGAAGGCGGTCTGCGCCTACGGCCGGGAGCGGGCCGAATACCTCAATTTCCACCGCCTTTCGGCCTGTTTCCTGCGCGACACGCTGGCGCAGCAGCGCCTGGGCGCCGGCATGAACCGCGCCGCCGACATCATCGCGGCGGTCACCGTGCGCGGCATCTTCCTCGCCTGCACCGTCGCCGTGATCGGCGGCGGCATGACCCTCGGCAAGATGATGTATGTCTACGGCGCCGCGGCCAATTTGTTCGTCCCCGTGGTCGCGCTGACTCAGATCGCCCTGCACCTCTCGAACCTGCTCGTCGTGCTTCACCGCCTGGCGCAGACGTTCGAGACCAAAACCGACGTGGGCGAAAGTGAAAACGCCGTCGCCTTCCCGCTGCCGCTGCAGCGGGGAATCCGCATCAAGGAGGCGACCTTCGCGTGGTCCAGCGCCAGCGGTCCCGTGATCGACAACCTGTCGCTCGACATCCCGGCCGGACGCTGGCTCTGCATCATGGGCCCCAGCGGCAGCGGCAAAACGACCCTGCTGCAGCTGCTGGCGCGCCTGTTCGACCCGCAGGAAGGGCGTGTGGAGGTCGACGGCGTGCCGCTCGACGCCATCCGTTTCGACGACCTCCGCCGCAGCATCGCCCTGGTGCCGCAGGAGGCGCAGATCCTCAGCGGCACCATCCGCGACAACATCACCTACGGCCGGCCCGGCGCGGCGCCGTCCGAGATCATGGCCGCCGCCAAGGCCGCCGACTGCCACGACTTCATCATGCGCCTGCCGGTGCAGTACGAGACCATCGTCGGCGAGAAGGGAACCTCGCTCTCGGGCGGCCAGCGGCAGCGCATCTCCATCGCGCGGGCGCTGCTGACCAATCCCGATGTGCTGCTGCTCGACGACTGTACCTCCGCCCTGGACGCTGAGACCGAACGCCGCCTGCAGGAGACGCTGGCGGCGCTCATGATCGGCAAAACCGCCGTCATCGTCTCGCAGCGCGTCTCCATGGCCATGCGCTGCCACCGGGTGGTCATCCTCAATCAAGGCCGCGTCATCGAAAACGACACCCCCGCCCATCTGCTCGCCGCCAACGGCTATTTCGCCGAACTCCACCGCCAGCAGACGGCGTGACGGGAACCGCCGGATGCACGCCCCGGCCTACTTGCGCACGGTCTCAAAGAACGTCTTCAGACACTCCCCGAATTCGGGCGCGTTGACGCCCCATCCGTGTCCGTACAGCGGCGCATTGAAAATCCGCTTTTGCGCCGAGGGAATGACGTTGTAGGCCGCGTAGACCGAGCTCGGCACACACATCGTGTCGATGAAGCCGACGCTGACGATGACCGGACAGCGGATGTGGGTGGCGAAATGGGCGGCGTCGTAATAGCCGGCGTAGGCGGCCGCCGCCGGACGCGTGGCGACGAGCTGCGGCCAGCCGGCCATGCGCCCCGCCGCGGCGCCGCCGTGGTCGCACAGCGCCGGCGCCCCCGCCGCCACGCCGGTCACCACATCGGCGAACAACCCGGCCAGGATGAGCGAGAAGCCGCCTCCCTGGCTGAAGCCGTTGACGAAGAAGTTTTTGCGGTCCCACTCCTCCCGGCCCAGCGCGTAGGTGACCATGCGCATCGCGCCGAGGATCGCCTTGTGGTAATAGTAGGTTTCGCGCGACTCGGTTCCCTTGTAGAAATACCACTCCGGGTTGTTGAACGCCTCGTAGTCGCCGGGTCCGAAAATGCGGTCGAAAACGCTGATCGACAACCCGATGCAGCCGGGGAAGACGGTCATCGGCGTGCTGCTGTTGCCCGCGCCCGGAACCGTCACACGGAGCGGAAACGGCCCTCCGGCCTTCGGCATCGTCAACCCCGCCGTGATGCGCGTGCCGCCGAAATGGGCGCCACTGAGACGGTAGTGAATGGTCTGCGCGTCCTCTTTCTCGACCGTGACCCGCAAGTCAAACGGGACCTCTCGCTCCAGCCTCGCCAGCTCGCCCCGCCAATACTGGAGCAGGTCGTCGGGCGGTGGAGCCCCCGGCCGGATCCGCTCGACGGAAAACCCCGCCGCGGCCGCCACGCGGCGCGGAAACCGGTTGGTGCCGTCGGCATAGGCGACAGCACACTGCAGAAAACCGGGTTCGGCCAACGTTTCACGAAACACGGGCGGCGCCGCGACGCCCGCCAGATTCACCATCCGCTCCGCCACCACGCGTCCGCCGTCGAGTGTGAACGTCGCCGTCAGAACGCCGTTGGTGATCGGGTCCAGCCCCCGCCATTGCCGCACGACGCGGAATTCGGCCTTTTCGCCGCACGCGTAGAGCGCGTCCAGGCGATCGGTCTGCACCTGAAAAAACGGCTCGTGCGCCAGCGGCGTCTCCGGCGCGGCGGGGCCGACCGCTTTCAGGTCCAGATCGTCGGCATGCACACTTCCCTCCCTGCCGCCCTGCGCGCGGACCACGAGGCGCACGTAGCGCGTCCCCGGCCAGAAGCGGCCGACGCTCGCCCGGACCGCGCTGCCGCCGGCGACCGCGGCGCGGCACTCCTGCCATTCGCGCGGCACCTGCTTCCCGGCAAACCCCGTCCACTGATGCGAAGCGCCGATGCGGTTGTGCTGCCGCACGGCGGTTCCCTTGGGATAGTGGTTGGTCAGCGGGGTGGCGAACGTCACGCGGATCCCCTCGGCTTCGGCGCGGACAACCAGCGTGTCGCCCGAGAGGTCGCGGTTGGGAAGGTCGCCGCAGTCGGCCCGGACATGAAACGCGACCGGCATGAAGGTGTGCGCGGTATAGCCCCGCAGCGACCCTTCGATCAGGATCGAGGTGTCACCCGGCGCGGCATCCGCCGCCAGCCGGCTGAGCGTCTGGTCGTTGACCTGAACATGGGCCAGATGGATCGGACGCTTCGCGGCGTCGTACGCCGCCCAGCCGAAATCGGCGCTCATCTCCGCCGCCGGACCGCTGCGGAACCACCCCGAAAGCTCGTAGGCCCTGGCGGGATCGATCTCGATGAAGTCGGAGAGCGTCGCGGTCGCGCCCCCCTTGATCACATACCCGCGTTCGCCGCCGCGGGCCGCCGCCGCCTCGCACACGGCATGCTCCAGATAGCCGCACGGACCTTCGGCGTCCCACACGGCGCCCGCCAGGACGAAACCAGCCGGAAGACAAAGACACAATCCTGCACGGAGATAACGCATGCCAGACCTCCCCCGCTATGGCTTCGCCGCCAATGCCGCATCAACGGCTACGACCAGATCCTTGTCGCCGGCTTTGCGCGGCTGCCGGAACGCGCCGGCATCGCGCCGTCGCGCCCTCTCGAATGGCCTCACTTGAGGTACAGGCACAGCCCGGTGGCGGGCAGCTGCTTGGTGTAGAGGGTGCCGGGCTTGCCGTGGTAGGCCGAAAGCGGATCGGACGCTTTCGTGGACGACACACCGTTTGTGACGGAGACGGTGCCCGCGAATTCCAGACGCGTCGCGTAGAACGCGATACGCCCGCCGCCGCCCGAACCGCCGTTGTTGCAGTTGCCGCCGTTCGCGGTGATGGAGCCGCCGCCCTTCAAGGCGCGGCAGGTGAAAAGGATGCCGCCGCCCGCGCCGCCGCCGCCTTCCGCCGGGGTGCACGCACCACCGTTGGCGTTGACCATGCCCTCGATCTCGATGTCCTTGCGCGCCTTCACCCACACCAAGCCGCCGCCATATCCGCCGACATAGCCCCCCCAATGCTTGCCGGCGTCGGAACCGGGCAGGATCGGAAGCGCCTCGTCGCCGTACGTGCCACGCAGATAGTTCGGATAGGTGTAGCCGCCGGGCTGACCGCCCATCCCGCCGTAGGAAGCGCCCGCCGTATATCTCGATGTGCCGGGGCCGAATCCCCAGATGTAGTCGGTGTAGGTGCTGTTGATCTCGCCCCAGCCGCGGGAGGCGGCGTCAATGATGCCGTTCGTCGCGACGAAAAGGCTGCCCACTTCGTGATAGACGCCGCCGCCGGTGCGCGGATGCGAGGTTGGACGGTATTTCGCGCCCGCCCCCTCGACGGAGAACGTGCCGCCGGCGGTTATCTTCGTCGTGTATCCCGCCCACGGCGCGGCGTTTGTGGCGCCGCAGAACACGGTGACGGTGCCCTTCGCGCCGACTCGCAGATCGCCCGCAACGCGCAGGTCATTCCAGCCGATGAGGTTGAACTGAGTGTTGGTGACGGTCAGGGTGCCGCCGACCGTGACCGTGCAGTTGGAGACGAAGAGCCGCCCGTAGTCGCGGAGCGTCATGTCGCCCGCGACATCGAGCGCGAGCGTGTTGAACTGGATGTCGGGGATCTTGGGCAAGTCGAGTGAGTCGACTTTGAAGCGGGTCCAGCCGGGGATGAAGAACGAGCCCGCCTGACGCGTCCAGTACGACTGGGCGCCCGGGAAAAAGTTGGTGTCGGACAAGTACACCGAACCGGCTCCGCCATAGGGGTAGTTGTCGCTCAGGTCGAGCGTGCCGATGGTGCGCAAGCCCCAGCAGCGGAAGAGCGGCTCGGGCTTGAGCCCCGAGGCCGCCTGCGCCGCGGTGTCGTAGCGGATGGCGATGCGCCCGCCGCCGCCGCCGCCGCGGTAAGTGCCGGCGTCCGCGCCGCCCGTCGCGGAAACGATGTTGGTGCCGTCGAAGGTTCCGCAGTTGACGAGGATCGAACCGCCGGAGCCGCCGCCCGTTTGGTTGGCCGTCGCGTTCTCGCCGTCGGCGCGCACTTGGCCGTAGAGCCGCACGGAGCCCGTCGCGTCGATGCGCACCGCCCCGCCGCCGTGGCCGAGGTTGAATACGCTGGAGCCGCCGCCGCCGCCCGAGCCGGAGGCGGTGGGTTCCTCGACGCTGCCGTAAATCTTCGGCCGGATGGTGTAGGTCTTGCCCCAGCCGTGGCCCGGCGCACCGCCGTGCGCGGCGCCGCCGCCGTCATGGTCGCCGCCGCCGGGACCGTACCCGCCGCCGGTCGTGGACGCGCCGCGCCAGCCTTTTTTGCTGACGTCGATGACGCCACCCGCGTAAACCGTAAGGTCATGGCAGGCCATCCAGACCCGGTTGGACATCTCCGTCGGGAAGCACGGGCCGCCGCAGCCGACGGCGCCTTTGTTGGTGATGACGACCGCATCGGCGTTCAGGTAGGTGGTCCAGTTGCTCATGCAGAGTGTCGCGACGGCGCTGCCGCCGCCAAGCGTGACCGATGCGTAGCGCGGTGTCGGCGCTTCGAGCCAGACCGTCGTCGCTGTGTCGGCGGCGAACACTGCGTGGTCGCCGGCAGCCGGAACCTCGCCACCCCAGTTGCCGGGATCGAACCACCCCGAACCATCCCCCCCGCCCGTCCAGTTGTAGGTG
>CAYVKQ010000060.1:0-1154 GCA_964451945.1 uncultured Lentisphaerales bacterium | reverse complement strand
ACCGTCGCCCTGGCTCCGCAGGAAGATCGCATAGACGTTGTAGGGCCGCCCGACGCTGAGGACGAGGTTGGATTCGCTCGTCGCGGTGTCGCCGCCCCAGCCCATGAAGGCATAGCCCACCAGCGGAACGGCCGTGAGCGTGACGCCCGCCGCGCCGTCATCGTGCCAGCCGTCGTAGGTTTCGAGACCGGTCGCCCCGCCCACGGCGAGCGTGCCGCCGGTCCGCGCATCGGCATGCACGAGATACTGGCGCGTGAAGTTCCAGGTGACCGTCGACTGGCGCGCCGTCGCGGTTTGCCCGAAACTCTCCGTTCCGGCGACGAACGCGCCATCAACGCCGTCTTCTGTGAGGGTGTAGCCGTTGTACCTGCCGCGGATGCCCGTGCCGAGGTTGATGGCGCGCACGCCGTCAAGCGCGTAGGTATCGAGCGTGCCCGCGACGGAGAAGTTGGTCGCGACGCCGTAGGGAACGAGGGCGCGCCCGTACTCGGGGGACGGCGTGCCGTACGCGAGATTGGCGGTGATGTCGAAGACACGGTCGGGCGAGTAGAGCTCGAATTCGCCCGTGCTGGTCCGTCCGTTATAGCCGGAGTTCGTGATCGAGGTGAAGCGGTAGTGGCCGTAGCGCGTGTCGTTCGTGAAGGCGAAGCGGCGGTTTTCGTTAAGCGCCCAGGATGTCTGGTTCGTGCGCCTGTCGAGGAGCGTCCAGTTCGCGCCGTCGTCCGATCCCTCCAGCGTCCACGCCTGCGGCGTCTGCAGGACCGTACTGTACTCGGCGACCACGTTGTAGCCGGTGACGCGCACACGGCTTTCGTCCCGCGCCGTCGAGGCGACGTCCAGGAACTGATAGCTCCACCATGCGTTGGTCGTCTGCGTGACAAGCCAGCGCGTGGTGTCGCTCCCCGTCGCGTTGTCGAAGAGGCCCTTGCGGTAACTGTCGTTGCCATTGAGCGTCGCGGAGGACTTGACCGTGTTGAGAGAGGCGTTGACGGGCACGGTGACGTCGTAGAGCCCCGCCGGCAGGAAGACGGCCTCCAGCGCGTGGCAATTCGCCGGCGACACCGACAGCGTCGCCTCGCTCGAATGGGTGGCGCCGTTCGCCTTTGCCCAGCGCACGAACACGTGGCCCGTCTGCGGCGTCGCGGCAAGGGCGA
>CAYVKQ010000059.1:0-12782 GCA_964451945.1 uncultured Lentisphaerales bacterium | reverse complement strand
GCCGCGATGCACATGCCGCAGATGCCGGAGCGACCCAGCCGGGCCATGCTGACTTTCTGCATGCCCGCCATGCAGGCTTTCGGATCCCAGAATGCCTCCCGGTCCATTCCCTGCCGCCAGTGCCGTCCCGTGCAGGCCTTCCCCGGACAGCTATCGACGCACGCCGTGCAGTCGCCGCACCGGGACTCAACCACAGGTGTGCCGGTCAGGAGCGGTGCATCCGTGAGCACGCTGGCCCATCGGACGGCCGGGCCGAAGTCGGGCGTGACGAGCAGGGCGCATTTGCCGATCCAGCCGAGGCCGGCCAGCGTGGCGGCGGTCTTGTGCTGAAACGTCGCCCGCAAGGTGGCGGCCGACCAGTCGCCGGTGGCGGGGCGCGCCTGCGACCGCCATCCCCGGGTCCCAATAAAGGCGGCGATGTCCTGCGCGACCGCGGTCAGCAGGGCATTGAGCCGGCTGTACTCCCCCATGTACGCCTCGGTCGGGCCCTCGGCGATCCCCGCCACGATGGAGGGGGTGAGCGGCATCGCGAACGAGACGGCCCGGGGGAAGCCCTGCCGGGTTGCCTCGTCCAGCGGCGCCAGATCGGCGAACCCGACCAAGACGGCCCCGGCGCCGCGCAGCCGGTCCGATACAGCTTCCGTCAACATGGTTGCATCGTCATTCATGGATCACTCGATTATTCTTCCGGGTACCCGACCGTCTGCGCGAAGACGACGCGCAGGGATTCCGGCAGGTTGAGCGCCTTGGCCAGCGGTTCGCGGTCGACCAGGCCGCGCACCACCGTCCCCAATCCCTCCGAGGCGCAGAAGAGGTAGACGTTCTGGCTGATGAACGCCGCGTCCGCGCCGGCGTACATGGAGATGTCCGCGGGGCCGACGCCCTTCATTCTGGCCGGGTCGGCCACAAAGACCAGGTTGAGCGGGGCGGTCGCAACAAACGGCTGCCCGCCGGTGAGCGCGCGGAGATCGCCCTTCACGACCGCCCGCAGGATGCCGGCCTTGGCGTCGTAGCGGTACGCGCCTTCGGCCAGCACCACGTAGACGTCGATTTCCTGCCAGTTCCGGGCCGAGGGCGCCGTGCGCTTGCCGGAATCGGTGCGGTTGATGCCGAAGGCGGCCCAGAGGAGATCGGAAACGAGCTGCACGGGAAGCGGTTTGGCGCTGAAGGCGCGCGACGACTGCCGCTCCTTGAGGGCTGTGAGCAGCGGCTTGCCGCCCGCCATGCGCGGCGCGGGCAGGGGGATGTCGGCCAGCGGCGCCTCCGGTTCGGCGACAGCCAGCCCGACGGCCAAGGCGGCAACGGTGATGGCGATGGTGGCGATCTTCATTTCAACCTCCGATTGACAGTTTAGACAAGAGCACACGGACAAACAAGATGCATGCATCATAGCGCATGTTCCGTCTCCGGGCAAGGCGGACAGCAGTTCCGGCTACAGGAATGAAACCATCGGCGTTGGCATCGGTATCGGCACGAAAAGGGAGTTCGACCGCGATTCCGATCCCAAAGATGGTATACTTGCCGGTATGAAAACTTCCCTCTTGCTGTGTGCGGTGGCGCTCGGCGCGCTGCCTTTCCGGGTATGCGCGGCGGAAACCCCGGCGGAGGTGGAGCCCCTGACACTGGTGGGCTGGGGGCTCGACCACCGCACTGCCGAGACCTTCGTCGCCGAGGCGGCGGCGACGGGGTTCGACGTGCTGATCACCTGGTCCACCGATCCGGCTTCCCTCCAGCAGGCGGTCGCCGCCGGGGAGACGCACGGCGTCCGCATCTTCTCCTGTATCGCACCGCTCGACAAGTCGGCCGACCTGTGGCGCAAACGGTTCACCAACCAGCCGGTCCCCTGGCAGGTGCTGACTCCCGGGGAAGAGGCGGCTCTCTCCTTTACCATGGCGGGGACGAACCAGTATATGATCCCCTACCAGTTCGGCGGCGAGCCGAAACTGGCCAACGAGGTGCTGGGGAGCCGGGTGCTGTGCTTCACCGCCGCCCCCTGCCACGAGCTGTTCCGCGCGGAGATCGACGCGATCCTCTCGGTCCCCGGCGTCGCCGGGGTGGCGTTCGACGGTTTCGGCTACCAGAATTTCCGCTGCTGCCACTGCGCGCGCTGCCAGGGGCTGCTGGAGGAGTATCGCCGCCAAAACCCCGACCTGCCGGCGGCGGAGGCGGAAGTCGCCTTTTTCCGCCAAACCCTGGTCGATACCATCAACACCCTCGCCGCCTATGCCCGGAGCGTGCGCCCCTCGATCCTGACCAGCATCCATATCTGGCCGGCGTTCGCCCCCGATCCGCTCTATGGCAACCGCCTCGACATCGACTTCTGCGGCCAGACCGCCGCCTGGTACACCTGCTGGCCGCAGGAGAAGATCGCCGCCTACAGCCGCGTGATCGCCGGCGAGGCGAAACGCTACCATGCCCGCCAGCAGGGTGTGGGGATGATCGGCTATTACGACCTGCCGGGGCGCTTCCCCGTCAAGGACGCCGCTCGGGTGCGCATGGAACTGGAGACGATGATCGCCAACGGCTGCCGCCGCATCCAAGTCTGCGGCACGCGCGACGTGATCCGCAACGCCGAAGTCGCGGCCGTCTTCCGCGCCCTCTTCAAGTAGACTCCGCACGCCGCTCCGCCGCCAGATCCTCGTACACGGCGGCCGTGGCATCGACCATGCCGCGCAGCGTGTACCTTTCCAGCCGCTTGAACGCCCCGGCGCGCAGGCGCTGCGCCAGCGCGGCGTCGGTCAGGAGCGCCAATGTCCGCGAGGCCAGCCCGTCGACGTCGCCGACCGGACACAGCAGCCCCGAAACGCCGTCCTCCACCACGTCGGCGATGCCGCCCGACGCCATCGCGGCCAGCGGCACGCCGGCTGCCATCGTTTCGAGCAGCGTGTAGGGCAATCCCTCCCAGCGCGACGGAAGGACCACCGCGTCCAGTCCGGCCAGCTCATCGGCGACCGCGATCTCGTCGCGCACCGAACGCCATGCGAGACAGTTGCTCAGCCCCGTCCGTCCGATCCGGCGCTCGACCCACGCGCGCCACGGGCCGTCGCCCACCATGCGGAAGCGCGTCCCGGGGGAGGCCGCGTGCAGACGGCGCGCCGCCGCCAGAAAGAAATCGGGGCCTTTCTGGCGGCACAGCCGGCCGACGAAGCCGACGACCGGCGGCGCCGGCGGCCGCGGCGGCCGCGGCGTACCGGCGGGGGCGATGCCGTTGGGGATCAGCCGCACCCGCGCCGCCGGCAGCGCCAGCCCGCGGCGGGGATCGCAGGCCAGTTCGAGCTCCTCGCGGCTCACGGCGATCAGGCGGTCGGTCCGCCGCGCCGCCCACCGTTCGCACGCGAGATAGAGACCGCGCAGGGGTGGATCGCACAGGAAGGCGAAGGCATGCGGCGTGTAGACCAAGGGGATGCCGCCCGCGCGCCGCGCCGCCAGCCGCGCCACCATCCCCGCCTTGGAACTGTGGGCGTGCACGATGCCGGGACGCGCGCGACGCATAAGCCGGATCAGCCGCGCGACCGCCGCGGCGTCGGCCAGCGGCGCGATCCGCCGCTTCATCGGCAGCACCTCGACCGCCACCCCCGCCATGCGGAAGAGGTCGATGTCGCGCGCGAAGTCGGGGTCCCGCGCCGGCGACGCCACCACCGTCACGCGGAAACGGCGGCGGTCGAGGGCTAGGACCAGGTCGCGCAGATGACGGCGCGTGCCGCCCGCAGTCGCCTCCAGCACCTCCATCACATGCAGCGGTTCCATGGCGGTCCCTCCGGTGGTTGCAAAGCACTGTGATCGTCGATCCGTAATCAGTAATCGGTCAACTGTCTTCCGTCTTCGCCTATGACGCACATTCCTCTGCGGCCTCCATCGCCACGCGGGTCCACGCCTCGAGCCGGGACGGGGCGTTGCGCACGGTGGAGATGTCCTTGAGGATGATTTCTACACAACATCCTTTCAACTTGCGCAGGCTATCGCGCAGGTAGCTCCGCACCAGACCGGGATTCCAGTGGTCCATCGCCAGGTGCGCGGGGTTCGGTTTGAACGACAGGACGTAGCCGGCGCCGGCCTGTTCCGCCATCTTCTCCAGGTCGGCCCAGGGGCTGGCGGAGATCTTGCGCAGGTTGCCGACGCGCTTCAGAATCCCCATCTTTGTGTGCAGCGGCTCGCAGCAGCCGTAGTAGCTCAGGCCGAAACGCTCCAGATACGGCTTTTCGTATTGCAGCGAGAACTCCCAGTGCATATCGGGCGAGACGTCGGAGAAGATCTGCGCCGTCGAGCAGCCCCACTGGTCGCGCGGGCGGATGCGCAACGGCTCGTGGTCGCGCGGCGGCAGTTCGGGCGTGCAGCCGAGGCCGCCCGAACCGACACGCCAGTTGCCGTTGCCGGTCGCCAGCAACCCCAGCGCCTCCTGCTGGTCAAGGACACGGTTGACCGCATCCCAGAACCGCCGCAGCAGCCGGTGCACCAGTTCGGGGCGGTCGAACATGTCGGTGTAGAGGCGTTCGATGCCGTACCAGTGGATCATCTGGTCCCAGGCGGCGGTCCATTGGTGAACGATGCCGCGCGCTTCGCAGGGAAGGATCCCGTCGCACACGGTCTGCATCCGCTCCAGCTCGCGCCAGGTGCGTTTCCAGTCGACGGTCACCCGCGGCGTGCGCAGGCGGTCGACATCGGCGTCGCAGGCGATCACCGGCTCGAACATCGCCGTCCCCTGCAGCCCCGCGGCGGTCTTGATCTCTTTCGCCGCGATCCCGTAGTCGGCGTAGGAGGAGGTCGGCGAACAGTGGACTGGCACGGTCCAGACGGGGTCGAGGATCATGTCGCCGCCGAAGCGGCGCCACTGCAGCAGCAACTGGCGCAGCGACTTCTCCACGCCGCGCGCCCATTTGCCGGTGCAGCGCGGCGCCAGTTCGGGCAGATCCTGAAACTCCCACCAGCAGATCTCGTTGATCCACACCAGCGGCCGGCCCGCCGGCTTGAGCTGGTTGAGCGCCGACCAGGCCTCAAACCGCCGCCGGTTCGCTGGATCGGCGGCCGCCTCGGCCACCTCCGCCGCCAGCCCGCGCAACACCTGCAAATCCCGCTTGGATATCCACGCCATACGCCCCTCCGCAAACCGATCCGCCATGTACCGTCCGGCATGAACCTGCCGGCATGGAACGAATGATACCGCAGAACCGGCCAATGCACAGCCCTAAAACACCCCGGGCGCAGGGCCCGGCGCAGCGGTTGGAGGCTCCTGCAAAACCCCGGCGGATCCTGTTGTTGCGGCTCACCGGTTTGCGGACAAACGCCACGGAAAGAAAGAAACGTCCCTGCCGCGCCGGAGGGGTTTTGCAGAAGCCTCGTTAGTGAACGCGATCCGATGTCCCGAACGGAAACGGCTTGCTTGACGCGCGGGCCGGAATCCGCTACGGTAGACGCCATTGCAGACGCGGAGGGGTGGCAGAGCCTGGTTGAATGCACATGACTCGAAATCATGCGTGCCGCAAGGTACCGGGGGTTCGAATCCCTCCCCCTCCGCCATCTTTTGACGCCTGCCGCGTCAGAACCCGCTCTGGTACAGCAACCGGGTCCGGCGTTCGCCGAGCAGGCCGCGCAGACTGAAGCCAAACCGCGAGCGGTGCCGGAAAAGATCGAGCAACCCCGTCGGCTCCTCGTAGCGGACGACGCAGAGCGCATCGGTCTCCAGCAATTCCGCCGCGAGCCGCTCGGCATCCTCGGCGTAGCCGATCTGGTCGATCAGGCGGTTCTCCAGCGCCTGCCCGGCCAGGAGCACGCGCCCGTCGGCGAGGGCGCGCACAGCGGGCTCGTCCAGTCCGCGCCGTTCGGCGGTGAGCGCGACGAAACGGTCATGCAGCGCGTCGACGACCCCTTGCAGCATCCGCTCCTGCTCGGGCGAAAGATCGCGGAACGGGTTCAGCAGGTCCTTGTTCGCGCCCGATTTGATCGTCACGTCGGCGATCCCCAGCTTGGCGGCCAGCTCGCGCACATTGTAGCTCTGCATGATCACGCCGATCGAACCGGTGAGCGTGGTCGGATGCGCCACGATCCGGTCGGCGGCCAGCGCGATGTAGTAGGCGCCCGAGGCGGCGACGTCGCCGCACTGCGCCACCACGACCCGTCCCTCCTCCTTGTCCTTGAAATCGAGCAGCGCCTTGTAGAGGATGTCGCTGGCGGTGATGCCGCCGCCGCCGCTGTCGATGTCGAGGATGATGCCGCGCACCTCGGGATCGGCCGACGCCCGCTTGATCGCCCGCAACGCCGCCGCAGCCGAGCCGTTCTCCATGAAGAAACCGGGATCGTCGAGAAGGATGAGGCCGCGGACCAGGATGCGGGCGACCTTGACCTCGCCGGACCCGCTCGACCAGACCTCGATCAGATCGGGCCGCTCGTCGACGCCCCATTCGGTCTGCCGCGCATGCCGCCAACCGGCCGTGCCCGGGCGCAGTTCGCCGAAGGCGGCCAGCGCCACCCCCGCGACCACCGCCACCAGCACCACCGCCGCCAGAACGCCAAGGGCCAGCAGCCCCAGGCAGCCCATCCGGCACCCGCTCTTCTTTTTCTCCTGATTCTGATCGCCCATGGCGTTTCCTTTCGCAGATGAGGGAATGATACCGTCTTTGGCCGGCGGATGCGACGGTAAACAGACTTCCGCCCGTGTTCGGTTGGTGACAGGGGATGCGACAGGGATGGAGCGAGGGGGAGAGAAATCGAAAGCCTCCGCCGGCTGTGAACCGCCGGGACGCCGGGAACGACAAGGCTTATGCTCTCTCCAATAGGCTCACGACGAAGAGTGAGACGAAGCGCACAAGACGAAGGGTGAGACGAGGTGTGAGACGAAGTGTTTCGGCTGTTCGGGAAAGTGCGTCGGGTAAGTGTACCCCCGCCGCAGCCGAAAAGCTCGCGACAAAGATTGGGGAGAGGCCCGACCCTAGCGCCTAGCGCCTAACGCCTAGCGCCTGCCTTTGGAGAGAGGCCCGTCGCTTCTACTCGCTCCTCAACTGCCACCACTCCAGTCGCTGACCGATTGCCTTCCGCCCGCTACTGGACTGGCGGCACCGCGAGCACCTTGCCGGCGGCCGCCTGCTGCGCGGCGGCGCGCAACCGCTCCTCGGCGGCGTGCAACAGGGCGGCGGCGCGTTCTCGGCCGGCATCCGCGGCGATGGCGCGGAAAAAAAGCGCATATTCCCGCGCCACCAGCATGAGGGTCGCGTCGCGGCCGATCGCCGCCGCCTCGACCTGCGGCAACTTGCGCGCGGCCAGGCGGCGCGCCCAGGGCTGATCGGCGACAGCGAGGAGCGCCGCGGGAGTCATGCCGCGCCAGCCGTCGGCGAGCGGGGCCGCGGCGTCGGCGGGATAGAGGCGGAGTTGGGAGCAGAAGCGGCGCAGCACGCCGGGCGGCGTGACGCCCGGAACGATCACCGTCCGCGCGCCAGCCAGCAGCGCGACGTCCCAGGCGCGTTCGCACGTCACGGCGTCCCCCGCCGGATCCATCAGTGCCAGAACCGCCCCGGCGCGCCACGCGCCGCCGGCGGCAAGCGGCTCCAACAGCGCCCTGAAGCGCCGTCCGGGAGTGCCTTCGCCGCCAATGAACCCGGTCAGCACCGCCGCCACCGCCGGCTCCGCCAGCGCCGGCGAATCGGCCTCCAGCAGCACGGCCAGCAGCGGCAGACGCCCGCGCGACCACAGCCGGTAGGTCTGCTCGAAATCGAGCAGCCGCAGCTCCCGGTTCTGGCGCCGCGCCAGCCCGCGAACAAGCCAGAGCGGCGGCTCCGCGGGAGGCGTCTGCGTGGCTGCCGACTCCGCCGCCTCGGCCAGCCAGGTGCGCAGGAAGGCGCGGACCAGCACAAAACGGAGTTCATCGAGATCGACCGTCCCGGGATCGGGCACGTCAACCTGCTCGCGCACCACGCCGGCCGCGTCGCGCACGCGCGACAACGATGCGCCGCGCTCCCCGCGCTCCCGCCCCAGCGCGAGCGAAACGGGACGTTTGCGCGAACCGAACGCGAGACCGGTCGCAGCCGCCAGCTCGGTGCGGACCGTTCCCGCGAACGTCAGCACCGGCAGCCGGAAATCGGCCGTTTCGACGGCGGCGCCGATCACCAGCGCCCCGTCATGGGAGACGACAGGCGGGGGCGGCAGCACCGCAGCGGGCGCAGCCGTCTCCCCGCGCGCCACCGCAGCCGCCCATGCGCCCAGGACGATGCCGATCCACAGATCATATCCGAGAGCCGTTGTCTTCATGCGGATGTGCTCATAGGGAGTGCGCCCGGACCGGCACACACCTCTGTTCGGGAGGGATGAAAGAGCCGGCCGATTTGACCACGCCGATGGAAGCATGGTCCTCATTATAGCTGACCCCCGCCGAAACGGCCATACGGATGCGGAGCCCCTTTGCCTATGCCACGCCGTCCGTTTGATCGCTGGAAGGAAAAACACTATACTGTGCACTGAATGAAACGGAAGCGAACATCCCTGTACCCGAAGAAAGGCCGCACCCAGTCCGCGGAACCGGTTTTGTCCGACTTCATTCGGGCAAATGCGGGGCGGACGTTCTTTTTGGGCGAGCTTCCCGAATGCCTCAGAGAGGCGGTGATCGAGTACCGCGCGCCCGCGAAGACAACGGGCGTGCGCCTGCTATCGTCCAAAGAACTGCCGCATCTGCTGGTTCAGGACCACTTTCTGTTTTGGCCGGCCGATAAGCCACTGCCCTGGGGACGCGCTCCGGGAATGCGGCCGTATTGTCGGGTCACGGAGGGGCGCCCCATCGGGATCGACCTGTTCGCCGGTGCCGGCGGACTCTCCCTGGGTTTTGAGCAGGCGGGGTTCGACATCGCCGCATGCGTGGAGATCGATCCAATTCATTGCGCGACGCACGCCTACAACTTTCCGTATTCGGCTTCCCTGTGCGGCAGCGTAACCGATCTGACCGGAGCCGCAATCCGCCGCCGGTCAGGCATCGGCTCCCGCGAGATCGACGTCGTATTCGGGGGGGCGCCGTGCCAGGGATTCTCCATGATCGGCAAGCGGGCGCTGGACGACCCGCGAAACCGGCTCGTCGCCCACTATGTCAGGCTCGTCCACGAACTGCGGCCCAAGTATTGCGTGTTTGAAAACGTCAAGGGACTGACCGTCGGCAGGCATGTGCAGTTCCTGAACGAGTTGGTCAAGGCTTTGGAAGACGCCGAATACCATGTCGTACTGCCCTACCGCGTCTTGAACGCCGCCGACTACGGTGTGCCCCAGAATCGCTTTCGGCTTTTCCTCATGGCCTGCCGCAAGGACCAGAGTCCCCCGCTTTATCCGGTCCCGTGCGCCGTCAAAGTCACGGTGGCCGAAGCGATCGGCGATCTGCCGGACGCGGACCGTTTCGAGCCCCTTCTGAAATCGGATTCGGTTGCCGCCGGCTGGGAGACCACGGCGGAGTACGCCAGGCGGTTGCGCGGCACGGCGCATGATGCGGAGGACTTCAGCTACCGGCGCCTCTTTAATCGCGATGTCCTGACATGCAGCCTGCGCACGCTTCACACGGCGGAATCGAAAGCGCGGTTTCTCGCGGCCGCCGCCGGGACGACAGAGCCCATCAGCCGTTTCTACAAATTGGCGCCGGACGGCCAGTGCAACACGCTGCGCGCCGGAACGGACAGTGCGCGCGGCGCGTTCACTTCACCGCGGCCGATCCACCCGGCACTGCCGCGCGTGATTACCGTGCGCGAAGCGGCCCGCCTGCATTCCTACCCCGATTGGTTCCGCTTCCACGCGACCAAATGGCACGGCTTCCGCCAAATCGGAAACAGCGTTCCCCCGTTGCTCGGACGGGCGGTCGCAAGCCGCATCCGCGACGCTCTTGGCAGCAAACCCTCCATCCCCGATGCCGTGGTCAGCCTTGGCGACAGCGGCCTGCTCACGCTCAACATGCGCCAGGCCGCCGACCATTTCGATGTGCCGGCTTCTGTAATCGGACAGCGAACAAAACACAATGGCGGCGACTCGCGGCACAAAGAGACCGAGGACATGTCCGCCACACCAAAGCCAAGACAAATGAAGCCTGGGCGACTCTGCCAAAAGACGGACCGTTTCCCCGTGTCCGAATTTTTTGCTGGAAGCGGATTGGTTACCGAGGCACTCCGTGATTTTTTTGCTGTAGTCTGGGCCAACGACATTTGCGAGCGAAAGGCTTGCGTCTATAAAGCCAATCATGGCGATGATCATTTTTGTCTTGGCCCTATTCAATCGATATGCGGACGCGATCTTCCCGAAACCATCCTGTCGTGGGCGAGCTTTCCATGCCAAGATTTGTCGTTGGCGGGCAAGATCGTGGGTATTGACTCCAGACGTAGTGGCCTTGTGTGGGAATGGCTGCGCATTCTTGATGAAATGCCTAGTCGTCCGCCTGTACTGGTTGCCGAGAATGTGGTTGGGCTGGTCTCGTCCCATAAAGGCGAGAATTATTTACGGCTACATGAAGCGCTGGCGAATCGTGGGTATTTCGTCGGGGCCGTTATGCTAGACGCCATTCACTGGGTCCCCCAATCCAGACCCCGTGTTTTTGTAATTGCATTTTCAAGAGAATTCGACATCCCTGATCACTTGCATCAATCCGATCCCGGCTGGTGCCATTCAGACGCGATTAGGTTTGCCGCAAGCAGATGCAGAGACAATTGGATATGGTGGCGTATCCCCCACCCGATTCGTCGCGAAAAAGGTTTGTCGGACATCATTGAATGGGATGCGCCTCAGGACGATTCGGAGCGCCGCAATCACGTGTTGGGCATGATCTCTCCTTTGCACAAGAAACTGCTTGTTGCCGACTTGAAAGGACCATTAGTTTTCCCCGGATACCGCCGAACGCGCAACGGTAGGCAAGTTGTAGAAATTCGTTTCGATAACGTTGCGGGATGCTTGCGAACGCCTGAAGGAGGGAGCAGTCGCCAGATCGTTGTTTTGCGAGACGATCAGGGTGCGCTCCGCACGCGCCTGCTTACGGTTCGCGAGACTGCTCGCCTGATGGGAGCACCCGATTCGTATAAAATACCCGGAAGCTATAACGACGGATACAAAGCAATGGGGGATGCCGTGGCGCTCCCTGTTGCACGATGGCTGGCATGCCATCTACTAAAGCCTCTTTGCCGAAGCATTGTTGAAAAGGAGACTCAGTATGCCTGCGCTCGATAAGCAACTCGAAATGTTTGCAGGAGCGGCCAGAATGACGGGCCGCGGTGCAATTTGTGTCGCACTGGTTGTGACCCGCCATGCAAGGCAAATGGGGTTTCCACTCGATGCTTCTCGATTGCTCACAAACAAAGGAGGTCAGGTTTTGGGACTTGGAAAAGGAGCCATCCAAGCGATTTTGCGTGAACATAACATCACCAAAGTACTCGCAGAAGAAGGAGGGCGAACCAGCCGTGGAAGCATTGGAAACATGCAGACGTATGTAGCATTCCTCAACCAGTTGGCTGAGCAATCAGCACCCAATCTCGGCGCAATAGAAGAATGGTGGATCCAACGCGTGAAAGAATTTTTCCATGCGAAACCAATGGTCTTTAGACTGGACACGAGATCAGCGTTGCGCTCGATTCTGAGAGATTTGCTGAAGCAGGCTGAAGTTCGCCAACATGAGGACGCAGGAACAATGTTCCTGGGGGCGGTCTTGCAGCACCTCGTCGGGGCGAAACTGGAACTGGTTCTTGGGCGGGAGATCAAAGCACACGGGGCTTTTGTGGCTGACAGCGTGACTGACCGGCCCGGAGACTATCGGATTGAAGACGTGGTCATTCATGTAACGGCAAGTCCGGGCGAAGCGCTGCTCCGGAAATGTGGCGACAACCTGGATGACGGACTTCGCCCGTTGATCATCACCACATATAGAAATATGGCTGTCGCCGAGGCGTTGGCTGAAAACGCCGGACTGGCCGGAAGAGTTGAGTTTTTTGATATCGAGCAGTTCGTGGTCTCGAACATCTACGAATTGTCGAAATTTACCGCCTCGGGACGGCAGGTCACCGTGCGGGAACTCATCGCGCGCTACAACCGCCTCGCCCAATGCGAGAACAATCCCGGACTGCTCATCAAAGGATGCTGAGAGCCCCGGGATAGGGGTTGCCGACGGCTTTGCCGGCGCGGCCCAGCGGACCGACCGCAGACAACCGCAACCGTACGGCGCGGCGGCGCGGGTTGCGCATCCGCTCCCCGTGAATGCGCATATTGGCCGCCCCGCGCTTGAACCGCCTGGCCGGCAGTGCTATAGTGAACCCCGCCATGCCTACCACACGACGCATCGTTGTCACATCCGCCCTCCCCTACGCCAATGGCGACATCCACATCGGCCATCTGGTGGAGTATCTGCAGACCGATTTCTGGGTCCGCTTCCAGAAGATGCGCGGCCACGCCTGCGTCTATGTCTGCGCCGACGACACGCACGGCACGCCGATCATGATCCGGGCGCGCAACGAGGGGATCGCCCCCGAAGCGCTGATCGCCCGCAGCCACGCGCTGCATGTCCGCGACTTCACCGATTTCGAAGTCGGCTTCAGCCACTACGGCTCGACCAACTGCGAGGAGAACCGGGCCTTCAGCAACCGCATCTTCGCCACCATGGAGGCGGGCGGCCACATCACGGCGCGCCAGATCCCCCAGCTTTACTGCGAGCACGACGCCATGTTCCTCCCCGACCGCTTCGTCAAGGGCGCCTGTCCGGCCTGCGGTGCGGCGGGACAATACGGCGACTCGTGCGACTCCTGCGGCGCGACCTACGCCGCCGAGGAGTTGAAGGAGCCCGCGTGCGGCGTCTG